>NZ_JBEXME010000009.1:0-111873 GCF_040610355.1 Nocardia sp. NPDC004168
CGGAGTCGGGTGCGGCTGGGGGTATCGGTGGGTTCTTGACGTATGCGACTGATCTTTTCGATCGGGCGACGGTCGAAGGGTTCGCTGATCGGCTCTCGCGCATCCTCGCCGCCGTGGTCGCCGATCCCACCGTCCCGGTCGGGGATATCGACCTACTCGCAGCCACCGAGCGCGCCGACGTGCTCACCGCGTGGAACGACACCACCCATCCGGTGGAGCCCGCCACCTTGGCATCGCTACTGCGCCGGACCGTCGCGGCGGCGCCGGGAGCCGTCGCGCTGGTCGCGGACCTATCTGGCGGCGAACGCGTCGAGCTGAGCTACGCCGAACTGGCCGCCCGGGTGAACCGCCTGGCCCGTTACCTGATCTCGGTGGGCGTCGGCCCCGAAACCCGGGTCGCGCTCGCGTTCCGCCGATCGGTGGATCTGGTCGTGGCGATGTACGCGGTGGCCGAGGCCGGTGGGGCGTATGTACCGGTCGACCCCGACCAAGCCGCGGACCGGACCGACTACATCCTCTCCGTCTCCGCCCCGGTGTGTGTGCTGAGCAACGCGGAGTCGGACTTCGATACCGATGTCGCGCCGGTGGTGCGGCTCGAAGATCTGGAACTGACCGCGGTCGCGAGCGTGCCGCTCACCGACTCCGAGCGGGTCGTGCCCCTACGACCGGAGAACACGGCCTACGTCATCTTCACGTCGGGTTCGACCGGACGCCCGAAGGGCGTCGCGGTGCCACACGCGGCGGTCGTGAACCAGTTGCTCTGGAAGGCAGCCGAGTTCGAGCTGACGCAGGACGACTCGGTGCTGCTGAAGACGGCGGCCACGTTCGACTTGTCGGTGTGGGAGTTCTGGTCGGCCGCGGTCCGCGGTGGCCGGCTGGTGATCGCCGCGCCGGATGGTCATCGGGACCCCGCGTATCTGCACGACCTGATGGCGCGGGAATCGGTCACCACCCTGCACGCGGTGCCGTCGATGCTGGAGGCGCTGTCGGCACACCGGCCCGCGGCGGACGACTGGTCGCCACGGCGGGTGCTGGCGATCGGTGAGTCCCTACCCGGTTCGGTGGCGCAGCGGTTCCTACGCGACTATCCGCGTACCGAATTGTTCAACCTCTATGGTCCGACCGAGGCGGCGGTGTCGATCACCAGCCACCGGGTGACGCTCGCTGATGAGGTGTCGGTGTCGATCGGCGGGCCGGTGTGGAACAGCCGGGTGTTTGTGCTGGATGGGCGTTTGCGTCCGGTTCCGGTGGGTGTGTCGGGTGAGTTGTATTTGGCTGGTGCGCAGTTGGCGCGTGGTTACTTCGGTCGCGTGGATCTGACGGCTGACCGGTTTGTGGCGAATCCGTTCGAGCCGGGTGCGCGGATGTATCGCACGGGTGATTTGGTGGCGTGGACCAGCGCGGGTGAGCTCGAGTACCGGGGACGTACGGACTTCCAGGTCAAGATCCGTGGCTTCCGTATCGAGCTCGGTGAGATCGAAGCCGCGCTGCTCGCGCTGCCGGAAATCGCGCAGACAGCGGTGATCGCCAAGTCCGACCCCAAGACTGGTGACCGTTTGGTGGCTTACCTGGTGGCGAGCGACACCACCACGGGTGTGGATGTGGCGCGGGTGAAGTCGGAACTCACCGCTGGGTTGCCGTCGTACATGGTGCCGTCGGTGTTTGTGGTGTTGGATGCTTTGCCGTTGAACGTCAACGGCAAGTTGGATCGTAAGGCGTTGCCGGAGCCGGAGTTCGAGGTTCAGGCGTTTCGGGCGCTGTCGACGCCGATCGAGGAGATCGTGGCGTCGGTGTTCGCTGAGGTGCTCGGGGTGGAGCGTGTCGGTGCGGATGATGATTTCTTCGCTTTGGGTGGTAATTCGCTGTTGGCGACGCAGGTGGCGGCGCGTATCGGCGCGGCACTGGACACGCGTGTGCCGGTCCGCGCGATCTTCGAGGCAGCGACCGTCGCCGCACTCGCGATCAAGGTCGAGCGGGGCTCCGGTGAACGCAAACGCATCCCCCTCGTCGCGGGACCGCGTCCGGACCGCATCCCGCTGTCGTTCGCGCAACAGCGCATGTGGTTCCTCAACCAGTTCGACACCTCGGCGTCGGTCTACAACATCCCGGCCGCTATCCGCTTGTCCGGCGACCTGGACGTGGCCGCGTTGCGGCTTGCCGTCGCCGACCTCGTCGCCCGCCACGAGATCCTGCGCACGATCTACCCGCAGACGCCGGACGGCCCGGTACAGCGGGTCCTCGCTCCGCACGAGGTCCCGGTGGATCTGGCTCCCGTGCAGATCGGCGACGAGCACGTCGCCGGCGAGGTGCGGCGGGTCGTCGCCGCGGGCTTCGACGTGACGGTCGAGGCGCCGTTGCGCGCGAAGCTGTTCCAGCTCGCGGGCACCGAATACGTGCTGGTCTTCGTCACCCACCACATCAGCGCCGACGGCTGGTCGATGGGCCCGCTGACCAGGGACCTGATGCTGGCCTACGTGGCGCGCACCGGCGGCCAGGAGCCG
The DNA here is from genome assembly GCF_040610355.1 of Nocardia sp. NPDC004168. Taxonomy (NCBI): domain Bacteria; kingdom Bacillati; phylum Actinomycetota; class Actinomycetes; order Mycobacteriales; family Nocardiaceae; genus Nocardia; species Nocardia sp. NPDC004168. The sequence continues at coordinate 2,502 of NZ_JBEXME010000009.1, forward strand.
TCCTGGGCCCCGCTGCCCATCCAGTACGCCGACTACGCGCTCTGGCAGCGCGACGCGCTCGGCCCCGACGACGACCCCGGGTCGCTGGCGGGCGAGCAATTGGATTACTGGACCACCGAACTCGCCGACCTGCCCGACGAGCTGAACCTGCCCGCGGACCGGCCGCGCCCGCCCGCCCAGTCCTTCGCGGGCGGCAGAACCGATTTCGTCGTCGAGGCCGACGTGCACGCCGCGCTGGCCGACCTCGCGCGGCGGCACAACGCCACGCTGTTCATGGTGGTGCACGCCGCGTTCGCGGTGCTATCGGCTCGTCTGTCCGGCACCGAGGACATCGCCATCGGCACGCCCGTCGCGGGCCGCGGCGAAGCCGAACTGGACGACCTGATCGGCATGTTCGTCAACACGCTGGTGCTGCGCAGCCGGGTCACGCCCGGTCTCTGCTTCACCGAACTGCTGGCCCGCACGCGGGAAACGGACCTGCGCGCCTTCGCCAACGCCGACATCCCGTTCGAGCGGCTGGTCGAAGTGCTCGCCCCCGAGCGCTCGGCCGGTCGCCATCCGCTGTTCCAGGTGGCGCTGTCGTTCGAGAACCTGCCCGCGACCGGCTTCGAGCTACCCGGCCTGAGCTTCACCGCGCTCGACCCGGCCGCCGACACCGCCAAGTTCGACCTGCTGCTGACCGTGCGCGAGCAGCGCGCCGAATCCGGTGCGGAAGCCGGTCTGGCCGCCGAATTCACCTATGCCCGTGACCTGTTCGACGAACCGACCGTGGTCGAGTTCGGCCGCAGGTTCCGTCGCATCCTGGCCGCGGTCGCCCAGCGCCCGGACACCGCCGTCGGCGATCTGGAGATCTTGGACGACTCCGAGCGCGCGGAGCTGATCACCCGTACCGGCGCACCAGCCGTGCCGCCGCGCACGCTGCCGGATTTGCTGGCCGCGGCCGTCGCCGGGAATCCGGCCGGAATCGCCGTGGTCGCGGACGACCGCACCTTCAGTTACGCCGAACTCGACGCGGCTTCGGCGCAATTGGCGCGGGCGCTGATCGACCGCGGCGCGGGACCGGACGTGCCGGTCGCCGTCGCGATCCGTCGTTCGGTGGAATCCGTGCTGGCACTGTGGGCGGTGACCAAGACCGGCGCGGCGTTCGTTCCGATCGACCCGACCTATCCCGCCGACCGCGTCGCGCGCATGGTCGCGGACTCCGGCGTAGCGCTCGGCCTGACGCTCACCGCCGAACTGGACAACCTGCCCCTGCCCGGCGGCTGGCTCGCCTTGGACGAGCAGGACTTCACCCTCGACGTCGCAGCGCGCTCGGATAAGCCATTGCGTCCCGACGAGCTGCGTGGACCGCTGCGCGCGAGCAACGCCGCGTATGTGATCTACACATCCGGCTCCACCGGCGTGCCGAAGGGTGTCGTGGTGACCCACGAAGGTCTGGCGAATTTCAGCACCGAACAGGTGGAGCGCTATCGGCTCGACAGTTCCACCCGCGCCCTGGCGTTCGCGTCGCCTTCGTTCGACGCCTCGGTGCTGGAGCTGTTGCTCGCCCTTGGTTCCGCGGGCGGGCTCGTGGTAGCGCCGCCGTCGACCCTCGGTGGCGCGGAACTGGTCGAACTGATGCGCGCCGGAGGCGTCACGCACGCCTTCCTCACGCCGTCGGTGCTCGCCTCGCTCGATCCGGACGCGTTGCCGGGGGTACGGGCCGTCGTGGCGGGCGGCGAAGCGGTGCCCGCCGATCTGGCGGCCAAGTGGACGACCGTGCCCGAACGCGATTTCCACAATGGTTACGGGCCGACCGAAACCACCATCATGACCAACATCAGCGACCCGCTCCGGCCCGGCGAGCCGGTCACGATCGGCGGACCGATCCGCGGGATGCGGTCGCTGGTGCTCGACAGCAGGCTGCGCCCGGTGCCAGAAGGGGTCGCGGGCGAATTGTATCTGGGCGGTATCCAGCTCGCGCGCGGCTACCACGCGCGCTCGGCACTGACCGCCGCTCGCTTCGTGGCTGACCCGTACGGCGTGCCCGGCGAGCGTCTCTACCGCACCGGCGACCTGGTGCGCTGGCGCCGATCCGGCGGTGCGCCGGTCCTGGAGTACCTGGGCCGCAACGACTTCCAGGTCAAGGTGCGTGGCTTCCGCATCGAACTCGGCGAGATCGACGCGGCGCTCACGGCCCAGCCCGAAGTCGACTTCGCCGTGACACTCGGCCGCGAAACCGGTTCGGGCGCCACCACGCTGGTCTCGTACGTGCTACCCGCCGAGGGGGCGACGGCCGACCCGTCCGTGCTGACCGAACGGATCGGACGCACACTGCCGCAGTACATGGTTCCGGCGGCGATCGTCGTGCTCGACGCGATTCCGCTGACCCCCGCGGGCAAGCTGGACCGCAAGGCGCTGCCCGCGCCCGAGCTGGACCTCCGCGCCTACCGCGCGCCGCGAACCCCCGCCGAACTGGTGATCGCCGAGGTGATGGGCGAGGTGCTCGGTCTCGAACGGGTCGGGATCGATGACGACTTCTTCGCCCTCGGCGGCGACAGCATCGTGTCCATCCAGGTGGTCTCCCGCTCGCGCGCACGAGGTGTGACCTTCGCGCCGCGGGACGTCTTCGAATGCCGGACCGTCGCCGCGCTGGCCCGCGCCGCCGCGGTGGAGGGCGGCGGCCCCGGTGACGAGGCGGGCGAACTACCGCTGACGCCGGACGCCGCGCGGATGCTGGACGAAGGCATCGAAGTGCGGGCCATCGCGCTCGACATCCCCGAGACCTGCTCCGTGGAGACGGTGCACGGCGCGGTCGCCGCCGTGCTCGAGCAGCACCCGATGTTGTGGGTACAACTGCGCTACGGCGAGGACGGCACGCCGGTGCTGCGCATTCCCGCCGCCGCCGAACGCACCGGCGAGGCGTTCCGCAGGCTGGACCCGCAGCGCGGCGAGACTTCGCTGCCCATCGACGACGTGGTGCAGGCGGTCGCCGCCGCCCTCGACCCCGAACAGGGCCGCAACATCTACTTCGTGCTCACCGGCGGCCCCGAGGCTCGCTCCACGCTGATCGTCGTGGCCAGCAGCCTCGTCATCGACGACGTCTCCTGGCGGGCGGTCGTCGACCAGCTCACCGCACGGTGGGAGCGGGCGCGCCACGCCGCGCCCGCGAGCGCCGAAACCGGCCTCGGCGTGCTCATCCGCGCCCTCTCGGCCAAGGCGCACGATCCGGTCACCGTTGCCGAAATGGATTGGTGGCGACTAGCGCTCGGCTCCGTCCCGGAGGGCGCGGGAACCGAGGGACGGGATCTGCACGCACGCAGCCGGGTATCGCTCACCATCACCGCGGAGGGTGCGGCGGCCGTCGCCGCGGCCGCCGAGGCCTACCACGCCGGGGTGGAGGACATCCTGCTCACCGCGCTGGCGCTGGCACTGCAGACCGCCGCGGGAGAGACCGTCACACGCGCCATCGGTACGGTCGTCCGGCTGTCCGCCGACGGTCGCGCGGCCACCGACGCCGACGGGGCGAGCACGGTGGGCGGCTTCGTCACCGAATATCCGCTGCCGTTGCGGTTGAGCCGGATCGACATCGACGAGGCCCTGATCGGCGGACCGGCGGCGGGCACCGCGATCGCGCAGATCAAGGAGTTGCGCCGGTCGGTGCCCTCGCGCGGTGTCGGCTACGGCCTGTTGCGCCATCTCAACGCCGAGACCGCCGCCGAGCTGCGTGGCCTCGGGCGTGGCCGGTTCGCGCTGCGCTACCGGGATCTGCGTCCGGCGCGGGTGCACACCGACATCCCGTCCGACGACCTGCTGCTCGTACTGACCGTCGACGCCACCGACGACGGCCTGCTCGCCCGGTTCGACTTCGCCGCCGCCGCGTTCCGCGGTGAGGACGCGAAAACGTTCGCGGAGCACTGGATCCGCGCGCTCGGCGGCCTCGCCGAGCACGGACTGCGCCCGGACGCGGGCGGCTACACCCCCTCCGATTTCCCGCTGGTGCGGCTCAAGCAGCCCGATATCGACCGCTTCGCCCGCGCCTACCCCGACCTGTCCGACGCCTGGCCGCTCACCCCGCTGCAATCGGGCATGTTGTTCCACGCCCTGCTCGCGGAGCACTCGGTGGACGTCTACACCACCCAGTTCGTGCTCGATCTCAGCGGCGCGGTGGACGCCCGCCGGATGCGCGCGGCCGCGCAAGCGGTGCTGGACCGGCACGACAACCTGCGCGTCGCCTTCGCCGACGACAGCGAGGGCAAGCCCGTACAGATCGTGCAGGATTCGCTGGAGGTGCCGTGGCGGCTGATCGATCTGGGTCAGCTGGAACCCGACGCGGCCCGAACCGAACTGGAGCGGATCAAGGCGGCGGATCTGGCCGACCACTTCGACATGCGGACCGCGCCGCTGCTGCGGTTCGCGCTGATCCGCTCCGCCGCGGCCCGCTACCACCTGCTGGTGACCAGTCACCACATCCTCGTCGACGGCTGGTCCATGCCGCTGTTGATGAAGGATCTGCTCACCCTGTACGCGTTCGGCGGCAAATCCCGGCACTTGCCCTCGGTGCCGTCCTACCGCGACTATCTGGCCTGGCTGGTCGCTCAGGACGCGGAAGCGGCCCGTTCCGCGTGGCGCGCCGCGCTGGCCGGTGTCACCGAGCCGACGCCGCTGGCGCCGGTCGATCCCGGCCGCGAGATCGCCTCGGGCGTAGGCGAAGCCGGGTTCGAGCTGTCCCCGGCCGACACCACCGCGCTGACCCGGCTCGCATCGGGGCTGGGCGTCACGGTGAACACCGTGGTGCAGGCGGCCTGGGGACTGCTGATCGGTCGCACCGCCGACCGTGACGACGTGGTCTTCGGCGCCACCGTGTCCGGCAGGCCGCCCCAGCTGGACGGCGTCGAGGCGATGGTCGGCCTGTTCCTCAACGCGATCCCGGTGCGGGTGCGGCTCGACCCGACCGGCACGCTGGGCGGGCTGCTGCGGCAGCTACAGGCCGAGCAGGCCGCCCTGCTGGACTATCACTACCTGGGGCTGAGCGAGATTCAGGAAGCTGTCGGCGTGGACGGGCTGTTCGACTCGCTCGTCGTGTTCGAGTCGTTCCCGGTGGACCGGGAGGGCCTGGACCGGGCGGGCGCCATCGACGGTATGAACGTCACCGGCGTCGGCGCGGTCAACGGCACCCATTACCCGTTCACGGTCATGGTGGTGCTGGACAACCAATTGCGCGTCTCGGTGAAGTACCTGCGCGACGTCATCGACGAACCGGCGGCGCTCGCGCTCGCACAGCGGCTCTCGGCGCTGATCGGCCGCTTCGTGACCACCCCTCAGGCGCGCGTCGGCGATATCGACGTGCTGCTGGACGCCGAGCGCGCCGAGCTGGCCGCGCACAACGCCACCGACGTGCCGGAACTACTCGACGGCGCGACGTTGACCTCCCTGTTCGACGCGCAGGTGGCGCGCACGCCGGACGCGCCAGCGGTCCGTTTCGGCGACACCACGCTCACCTATGCCGAACTCGACTCGCGCGCCCGGTCCTTGGCCGTCGAGCTGATGCGCTGGGGCGTCGGCCCGGAGACGCTGGTCGCCGTGGCCATGCGGCGCGGCATCGACCTGGTCGTCGCGATCTACGCGGTGCTGCGCGCCGGTGGCGGTTACGTCCCGATCGACCCGGACCACCCGGCCGAACGCAGCGAGTACGTCCTCGGCAGCGCCGCCCCGATCTGCGTTCTGACCACCACCGCGGACGCGTTCGACACCGCGACCGGTGTGCCGGTGGTCGCCGTGGACACGCTGTATCTGCCTCCGTACGAGGGTCCTTGGCCGCGGGCGGAGGTGCGTCCGGACACCGTCGCCTACGTCATCTACACCTCCGGCTCCACCGGCCGCCCCAAAGGCGTGATGATCACGCACCGGCAGATGGTGCATCAGTTCCGCTGGGCGCAGTCGGCCTACCCGCACGGCGGCGACGACGTGGTGCTGCACAAGACGCCGATCACGTTCGACATCTCCGCCTGGGAGTTGTTCTGGCCGTTGCAGTCAGGGGCGTCGATCGTGATCGCCGCGCCCGACGGGCATCGCGATCCGGCCTATCTGGCCCGCGTCATCGTGGACAACGCGGTGACCACGGTGCACTTCGTGCCATCGATGCTGGACGCGTTCTCGGATCCGGTGGCAGGCCCGACCGTGGCGTACCCCTCGCTGCGCCGGGTGTTCGCCGCGGGCGAGGCGTTGTCCGGGGCGACCGCGAGGAAGTTCGCCGCGGCCGTGCCGGGCGCCGAGCTGATCAACTGGTACGGCCCCGCCGAGGCCACCGTGGTCACCGGCCATCGCGTGCGCGACACCGCCGCGGCGGCGGTTCCGATCGGCGTCCCGGCGGCCAATACGCGCGTGCACGTACTCGACCGCCAGTTGCAGCCGGTTCCGCCGGGCGCGGCGGGCGAGTTGTACGTCGCGGGTGCGCAATTGTCGCGCGGCTATCTCGGGGCCCCGTCCCTGACGGCCGAGCGTTTCGTCGCCCATGCGGGCGGCACCCGGCTCTATCGCACCGGGGACATCGTGCGCTGGCACGACGGCGCGCTGGAATACCTGGGCCGCAGCGATTTCCAGGTCAAACTGCGCGGCCAGCGCGTGGAACTCGGTGAGATCGAGGCCGTGCTGACGAGTCATCCGCAGGTGCGGCACGCCGCGGTCTCGGTGGTGCGTGGCGCCACCGGCGATCGGCTGGTCGCGTACGTCGTCGGCGCGCCGGGGACGACCTTCGACGAAGCCGCGTTGGCGGCGCACGCCCGCGCCGCGCTGCCGTCGTACATGGTGCCCTCGGCTGTCGTCGCGCTCGCCGAGCTTCCGCTCAACGCCAGCGGCAAACTCGACCGCAAGGCGCTGCCAGCGCCGCCGTTGGTGGCGCGTCCGTACCGCGCGCCGGGCACGCCGCTGGAGCGGACCGTGCTCGAGGTGTTCGACGAGGTCCTCGAACCCGGCCCGGCGCATCGGGTCGGGATGGACGACGACTTCTTCGGCCTCGGCGGCACCTCACTGGTCGCCACGCGGGCGGTCAGCAGGCTGCGCACGCTCACCGGCGCCGAGGTGCGGGTGCAGTGGTTCTTCACCGACCCGACCCCGGCGGCGCTGGCGGCCCGGATCATGGCCGCGCTGGCCGACGATCACGACTACGACCAGGACTCGAACGCGGCGCTCGGCGTGCTGCTGCCGATCCGCACCATGGTGCCGCACGACGTGGCCGCCGCCGAGCCGCTGTTCTGCCTGCATCCGATGTACGGGTTGTCCTGGTGCTACGCGGGCCTCGCGCGCTACGTGCCCGCAGGCACGCCGATCTTCGGCCTGCAGTCCCCCGCGCTCACCGAAGAGGGCTACCTGCCGGAGTCGCTGTTCGAGATGGCGCACCGCTACGTGGCCGAGATCCGCGCGGTGCAGCCGCACGGGCCCTACCGGCTGCTCGGCTGGTCGCTCGGTGGTGTGCTGGCGCACGCGGTGGCGACCGAACTCCAGGCCGCGGGCGAAGAGATCGGCCTGCTGACCATGCTCGACAGTCACCCCGACATCGACGTCACGGATTTCCGGGCGGCGATCCGCGAGGCGCTGGCCGAACTCGGCATCGGCGCGGACGCCCTGCTGCCCGGCGAGGGCGACGTCCACGATCTGAGCGAGGACGCGCTGGCCGCGCTGCACGCCACCATCCCGCCGGACATGGCGGTGCTCACCCCGGACCGGGTGCGCCGGATCTACCGCAGCGCGGTGCGCTCGGCCGAGTTGATCGCCGAGCACCGGCCGGACGTCTTCCGGGGCCGATTGGACTACTTCAGCGCGGCCGGTCACGACACCGCGGCGGCCGGCTGGCAACCTTATGTCGACGGCCGGGTGGACGATCATCCCGTCGGTGTCTCGCACGATCAGATGACATCGCCGGAAGCGCTCGCGCAGATAGGTCCCAGATTGTCCGAGTTGCTCGATCCCCCGGGGTGGGAAGCGACACGGAACATGGGGCGGTCATGATCGAGCCGACACCGTTCCGGCATGATAGGGCAACGGTGCGGTAACGAAGTCCACTGTTGTGACGACTACATAGGCCGTATGGTCGGGCGGGATGCCTGGGCATCCACCCCGGCGTGTGGGGCATGCAGAGCGAATCTCGAGACGAAGCGAAGGTGCGAAATTGATACGTCGACAGAGCCGGCGCGGTGGCCTGCGGGCCGCGGCCGCCATCGCGGCAACCGCGGTGCTCGCGGGGATGATGACCGGTCTCGGCGCGTCCAGCGCGACAGCTGATCCGATCATCGATTCCAAGACTCTGTTGGGAAACCCGGTCGCCCCGGACGGTTCGCGTATCACCAAGGCCGAGTACAAGGACGCGCGCAGCATCCGGCTGTACGTGTACTCGGCGGCGATGGACGAGAAGGTCATCATCGACGTCCAGCGCCCGGCCGACGCCTCCGTGCCGCGTCCGACGCTGTACCTGCTCAACGGCGCGGGCGGCGGCGAGGACGAAGCCTCGTGGCAGGCGAAGACCGACGCGCTGCAGTTCCTGTCGGACAAGAACGTCAACGTGATCCAGCCGATCGGCGGCAAGTGGAGCTACTACACCGACTGGATCAAGGACGACCCGGTACTCGGCCGCAACAAGTGGAAGACCTTCTTCACCGAGGAGCTGCCCCCGCTGGTCGACGGCGCGCTGGGCACCAACGGCGTGAACGCCATCGCGGGCCTGTCCACCTCGGGCACCACGGTGCTCGCGCTGCCGATCGCCAAGCCGGGCCTGTACAGGGCGGCCGCGGCCTACAGCGGTTGCGCGCAGACCAGTGACCCGGTCGGCTCCGAGTTCGTCAAGCTGACCGTCGAGACCTGGGGCGGCGGCAACACCGACAACATGTGGGGTCCGGAAGGCTCGCCGGACTGGGTGGCCAACGACCCGTACGTGAACGCCGAGGGACTGCGCGGGCTCGACCTCTACATCTCCACCGGCAACGGCCTGCCCGGCCAGTACGACACGCTCAACGGTCCGTACGCGCTGCCCGGCGCATACGGTCTGGCCAACCAGATCGTCATCGGCGGCGTGATCGAGGCGGGCACCAACTACTGCACGCACAACCTGAAGAACAAGCTGGACCAGCTGGGCATCCCGGCCACCTACAACTTCCGCGACTCGGGCACCCACTCGTGGGGCTACTGGCGCGACGAGTTCCAGCTGTCGTGGCCCGTGCTCGCGAAGGGGCTCGGTATCTGATCCGAATCGAGCCGGGACCGCCCGGCAAGATTCCTCCGACCGCCTGGTCGCCGCTGTCGCGCGACCAGGCGGTCTTCTTTATGGGGTAACCTTCACAAAAAAGTTCGGGAACCCGTAAAATTCAGTTCGTGGGTATTACGTTGGTCGAGTCGACCAAGTCCGTCACCGGGCGCGCGCGTGCCGCGACCGTTCTGCTGGGGCCCGCGTTCGTCGCGGCCATCGCGTACGTCGATCCCGGCAACGTCGCGTCCAACATCAGCGCGGGCGCGCAGTTCGGCTACCTCCTGGTCTGGGTCATCGTGCTGGCCAACGTGATGGCGGGGCTGGTCCAGTTCCTCTCGGCCAAGCTCGGCCTGGTCACCGGGTGGTCGCTGCCGGAGGCGGTGCGCGCGAAGGCGAGCGGTCCGGTCCGGCTGGCCTACTGGGGCCAGGCGGAGACGGTCGCGATCGCCACCGACCTGGCCGAGGTGGTCGGCGGCGCCATCGCGCTCCATCTGCTGTTCGGCCTGCCCCTGCTGGTCGGCGGCGTGATCACCGGCGCGGTGTCGATGGTTCTGCTGCTGGTGCAGGACCGTCGCGGCCAGCAGCCGTTCGAGCGGGTGATCACCGGGATGCTCGCGATCATCGCGATCGGATTCCTGGCGAGCGTGGTCATCGCCCCGCCGTCGGCCGGGGGCACGGTGGGCGGTCTCCTGCCGCGCTTCCAGGGCACCGAGAGCGTGCTGCTCGCCGCCGCCATGATCGGCGCCACGGTCATGCCGCACGCGGTCTACTTGCATTCCGGCCTGGCCCGCGACCGGCACGGGCAACCGGCGCCGGGGCCGCTTCGCGCGAGGCTACTGCGGATCACCAAGGTCGACGTCGGGCTGGCCATGATCTTGGCGGGCACGGTGAACCTGGCCATGCTGCTCATGGCGGCCAACACCCTGCGCGGCCGAAACGTCGAGACCATCGAGGACGCGCACGCGGCCGTCGGCGACGTGCTCGGCCCGGCCGCCGCGCTGCTGCTCGCGATCGGCCTGCTCGCCTCCGGCCTGGCCTCGACGTCGGTCGGCGCCTACGCGGGCGCGATGATCATGCAGGGCCTGTTGCACCGGCGAATCCCACTGATCACACGCAGGCTGATCACGTTGATCCCCGCCATCGCGGTCCTGGCGCTGGGGATCGACCCGACCCGCGCGCTGATCATCTCCCAGGTGGTGCTGTCGTTCGGCATCCCGTTCGCGCTGATTCCCTTGGTGCGCTTCACGAGTGACCCCACGCTGATGGGCGCGGACGTCAACCATCGCGTGACCACCGCGCTGGCCTGGACGGTCGCGGCGATCATCTCCGTGCTCAATGCCGCCCTGATCTACCTCACCGTCACCGGGCGGTAGCCCGCCCGGCGCGGCGCGCCGATCAGACCCAGTTCTCGATCCAGTACTTCCAGATCCGTGGTGCGTAGGCGTCCAACGGCGGAACCCTGATGTCGGTGCCCGCCAGGGCCGCGCTGGTGTGCCTGCAGTCGAACCAGCAGGCGAATTCACTGTGCTCCAGCACGTCCAGCGGCACACCGACCCGGGGCAGCAGCCAGTTCGCGCCGGGGACCCGCAACATCATGTCCAACGTGCGCTTGGGCATCACCTCGACCAGATGTGGCGCGCCCGCCTCGTCGGCGAACAGGTTCAGCGCGTCGACCGCGCTCTGCCTGCGCGGATCCACCAGGTGATAGGTGATCTTGTCCGAGCCGGCGCGATGCGCGATGTGATCGAGGGCGCGAGCCACGAAATCCACCGGGACCATGTTGGTCTCGCCCAGTTTGGGCACCAGGACCGGCAGCAGCCTCGGCAGCTGCGCGCCCATGCGCAGTAGGCGGAAGAAGTAGTACGGGCCGTCGATCCGATCGATCTCGCCGGTCCTGGAATGCCCGATCACGATCGACGGGCGATAGATCCGCCAGCGCAGCGACGATTCCCGGACGATCCGCTCGCCCTCGAAGTTCGCTCGCTGCATCGGGGTGGCCAGCGCCTGCCCGTGATCGAACATGTCCTCGGTGAACAGGCCCTCGGTGGACCCGGCCACCTCCACGGTCGAGACGTGGTGCAGCAAGCCGACGCCCAGCTCCTCGGCGACGTCGACCAGGTGCCTGGTCCCGCCGCCGCGCTCGGTCAGGTCGTAGCCTCCGGCCAGATGGAAGACGTGCTCGATGGCGCCGCGATGCCGGGCCAGCCAGGTCGGATCGATGCCGAGCCCCGGGGCGCCCAGATCGCCGCGCACCGGACGGACGCGGTCGCCGCCCGCCCATTCCTGCGCGCAGCAGGCGAACCGGTCGGCCGAGGCGTCGCCCGGCCGAACCAGCACGTGAATGTCACCCTCGCGTTTCAGGAGCTCAGGGATGAGAAAACGACCGATGAACCCAGTTGCCCCGGTAACCAGGTAAGTCATAGCCGATGAACATAGTCGCCTGTCGGTAGCTACGTTCCGGCGGGCTGATCAGTCGGCGAAGACGGGCTTGCGCTTGCTGAGCATCGCGGTGGCGCCCTCGATGAAATCGGGGGAGCGCAGCAGCTCGGTCTGCCCCGCCTTCTCGGCGGCCAGGGCCGCGTCCAGCGCCGTCAGCGTGGCCTGGTTCAGCGCGTGCTTGGTGAGTTCCAGCGCGCGGCGCGGACCCGTGGCGATCTTCTGGACCCCGGCCTCGACCGCGGCGTCGAGTTCGTCGTCGGGCACGACGGCGGTGAACAGACCGGCGGCCGCGGCTTCCCGGGCGGGCAGCCGTTCGCCGAGCAGTGCCATCCGCGCCGCCAGCGGGCGGCCCGCCGCCGCGGCCACCAGCGCGGCCGCCCCGCCGTCGGGCATCAAGCCGATGTTGATGAAGGCCAGCAGCAGGTAGGAGTCCTCGCTCGCGTAGACCAGGTCGGCGGCCAGCGCGATGCCGACGCCGACGCCCGCCGCGGCGCCGCGGATGCGCACGATCACCGGGACCGGCGCGTCGACGATGGCCCGCACCAGCCGGTTCGCCGCGTCCATCACCATGTCCGAGGTGATGCCCCGCCGCGCCTCGTCCGCGCTCGCCGAGAGATCGGCGCCGGTGCAGAAATCGCCGCCCTCGCCGGTCAGTACGATCGCCCGCACCGCGCGGTCTTCCGCCGCCGCGCGGAAGGCGTCCCCGAGCGCGACCATGGTGTCGTAGTCGATGGCGTTCTTCCGCTTCGGGTTGGTGATCGTGATCCGGAGCACCCTGCCGTCCTGGACCGCGGTGAACTTCGCGGCGGAGGGGGCGGCCGGGGCCGCGGAATCGTTGTTGCTCACGTTTGCTCCTAAGCTGCAATTCGCCGGACGCCAGGCCGTGAATAGTGGTTAACTTTGCGAATTGTGGTTAACTTAGGTTCCATTGTCGGGCGCTGTCAACCAGCGCCGCCGGAGAACGGAGAGGTGCATGGTCGCGGATCGCAGCGAGGTCGATCTCGCTCCCGCGCGCCCCGAACCGGGCAGGCGGGCGAGCGCTGAGGGCGCGCCGTCGGTGCGCCGCCGTCCGAAGGACCGCAAGGTACAGATCATCCGGGCGGCCGCCCGCGCGTTCAGCGAACGCGGGTACTACCCGGTCGGCGTGGACGAGATCGCCGCCGAGGTCGGCATCTCCGGTCCCGCCCTCTACCGGCATTTCACGAACAAGTACGCGTTGCTGGTCGCCGCCGCGGAGGAGGGCGCGCAACACCTGCTGAACGTCGCCGAGGGGGCCGACGACACTCGGCTGGACCCGGTGCGGCGCGCCGACGCGCTGATCCGCGCGATCAGCGAGCACACCGTCGACATCCGCCGCGAGGCCGGGCTCTACCGCTGGGAGCGGCGCTATCTCGAGCGGGACGACCGCGTCCGGATCAAGAAGATCTACGACGACCTGAACAACACTCTCGCGGCGCCGATCGCGCTGCTGCGACCCGAGGCGCCGCCCGCGGACGTGGCGATGCTGGCCGCGGGCGTGCTCAGCGCGATCGCCAGCATCGCCGCGCACCGCACCGCACTGTCGAGCGCTCGGCTGCTTCCGCTGTTGCGTCAGATGTCCTGGGCCATCCTGCGCACCGAACTGCCTCCCGCGCCCGCCGAACCGGATCCCGGCCCGCCCGTGCGCGGCATCCCGGTGACCTCCAAGCGCGAACAATTGCTCACCGAAGCCATCCGGATTTTCGGCAGGCAGGGGTATCACGAGGCGAGCATCGAGGAGATCGGCGCCGCCGTCGGCATCAACGCCTCCAGCGTGTACCGGTACTTCGCGAGCAAGGCCGACCTGCTCGCCGCGGCGTTCCACCGCACCGGCGACCGGCTGGCCATCGCGATCACCGAGGCGCTGGCCGAAGCCACGAGCCGGGCGGATGCCGCGCGCAACGTGGCCGACCGCTACGCCAAACTGAGTTTCGCCATGCCCGAGATCATGGCGGTGTACTACGCCGAGTTCGGCAACCTGCCGCAGGCCGAGCAGCACAAGCTGCGCGCCATCCAGCGGCAGAACGTGCTGGAATGGGCCAACCTGCTGGACGGCGACCCGGTGGAAGCGCGTTTCCGGGTGCACGCCGCCATCAGTCAGGTGATCGATGTGGGCAGGCTGATCCGATTCGATTCCCGGCCCGCGCAATTGGCCCGCGTCACCGCGCTGATGGACGCGGTGCTGCTCGCCGATAACGCGCAGCCGGACGATGCCCGCCATTAACCCCGTGCATGGCCGCAAGCAGCGAAGGCGGAGGTAGCCCGCGCATGGCCGTAGCGAAGGCGGAGGTACGCAGAGGAGGCGCAGCCGGACAGCGTCCGTCATCAGCCCGCGCATGGCCGTAGCGAAGGCGGAGGTACGCGTGGGCGCGCCGCTCAGGGGCGGCGGCCGTGCCGGATCCGGAAGATCGTTCTGGCCAGGCGGAGATGGCGCGGGTGCCGGTCGAACGTGGACAGATTCACCGGCGCCTGATACCGCTTGCGGGTGATGGCCAGGGTCCGGCTGAACTCTCGTAGTCCCTGGTCGCCGTGGCTGTGGCCCTGGCCGTATTCGCCCACACCGCCGAAAGGCAGCGCGGGAATGCCCGCGTACGCGGTCGAGGAGTTGATGGTCACCACCCCGGCGCGCAGTTGCTCGGCGAACGCCTCGATCTCGTGCACGTCCCTGGTGAACACCGACACCGCGACGTCGGTGCCCACCGCGTTGATCCGCTCGGCGGCCTCGTCCATGCTCGCCACCTTGTTCACGATGAGCACCGGGCCGATGCCCTCGCCGGTGATCGCGGTGCTCTCCTCCGGCACTTCGGCCAGCACGATCGGCTCGATGTAGGGATCGCGGATGGAGTCCAGCCCGCCGACGACCGCGCGGCCGCCGCGGGCCACCGCGTCGCGCACCTGTCTGCGCACCACTTCGATCTGTGACTCCATGATCATCGGGCCGTAGGACGCCTTCCGGTCCGCGCCCGGCCGCAGCTTGCGGGCCTGATCCGCGACCAACTCCAGGAAGCGGTCGTAGACGGATTGGGCGACGTAGGCCCGTTGGATGCCGGTGGCGTTCTGCCCGGCGTTGGCCATCGCGCCGAACACGGCGGCCTCGGCGGCGTCGTCGAGTTTCGCGTCGACGTGCACGACCATGCTGCCCTTGCCGCTGCGCTCCACGACGACCGGCGTCATGGTCTGGGCGCACACCGAGATCACCTCGCGCGCACCGGCTTCGGAGCCGGCGTAGGCGATCTTGTCGACCTTCGCGCGGCACAGCGCGGTGCCGGTGGCCTTGTCACCCGTAACCACTTGCAGCACCGGCTGGTTCGGTGCGAGCCGGGACCAGCTGTCGGCCAGCCACACGCCGACGCCGGTGGTCAGCTCGTGCGGCTTGAACACCACGGCGTTGCCCGCCGCCATCGCGTAGGCGATCGAACCCATCGGGGTGAACACCGGGTTGTTCCACGGGCCGAGCACGCCGACGACGCCCAGCGGCAGATACCCGACGGAGGCCCGCTGATTGCGGGTGAGCCAGTTGGAACCGATGCGCCGCCGGTCCAGTGCGCGGCCCGCGTTGCGCGCGGCCCAGTCGAGGTCCTCCACCGCGAGCATCACCTCGATCGCGGCGTCGGCTACCGGCTTCCCGGTCTCCTCGCACAGCAGGGAGACCAATTCGCCAGAGCGCCGGGCGATCTCGCGTTTCCAGTCCAGCAGCCACCGCTTCCGGCTGCTGAATCCGAGTTCGGCCCACCATTTTTCGGCGGAGCGAGCCGCTCGCACGGCGCGATTCAGTTCGCCCGCGCTCATCACGGCGTAGTTGCCGACGACCTCGCCGGTGCGCGGGTCGTAGGACGTCAGGACGTTCGTTCGGCCCGTTCCTCCCGGACGCGCCGCCAACCGTGACTGCGCGGACTCGGCCATGATCACCTCTCGCAGTGTCGAAACCGGCGTGCGGACCGCTCAGCGGGGCCACATCCGTGGACGAGTGAGTGTTTTCCCCCGCAAAGCAGACTATGGTCTGGCGCAGCGGGCCGACAAGGCTCGGCCGCGGCCCCGGTGTCCGGATCGGATCGCGCTCACCAGCGCCGATTCTCCGCACGGCGAACGGGCAGCGGAAAATGTGAGTAAGGACACAATGGGCGCACGCTGGTGCGGGTACCTCACGCGACGCGGCAGCCCGGGCGATCGGGCCGGTAACATCACGCCGAGCGCGACGGATCACCAATCCGAGCGTGCGCCCGCGCTCGGGCGACCTGGTCGCCGTACCGGCCGATAGTGGAGAGTTGATGCCGAGTTCCAACCAAGCGGATTCGCATGCGAGTGAGCCTGCGGTCCGGGTAACGGACGTTCGCAAGTCGTTCGGCGATGTGCACGCACTGCAGGGCGTCAGCTTCGTCGCCGAACGCGCTTCCGTCCTCGGCATCCTGGGGCCGAACGGCGCGGGCAAGACGACCATGGTGAAGGTCCTCTCCACGCTGCTGCGTGCCGACTCCGGCACCGCCGTCGTGGCCGGGTACGACGTGTCGAAGGACCCGGCGGGCGTGCGCCGCTCGATCATGATGACCGGCCAGTACGCGGCGCTGGACGAGAACCTCTCCGGCCGGGAGAACCTCGAGCTGTTCGGCAGACTGATGGGCCTGGGCAAGTCCACGGCCCGCAAGCGCGCCGACACCTTGCTCGAGGAATTCGATCTGGTGAGCGCGGGCCGCCGAGCCGTGCGCCACTACTCGGGCGGCATGCGCCGCCGCGTGGACATCGCCTGCGGGCTGGTGGTGCGTCCCGAGGTGGTGTTCCTGGACGAGCCGACCACGGGCTTGGACCCGCGCAGCAGGCAGGGCGTCTGGGACCTGGTGACCGCACTGAAGACGCAGGGCATCACGGTGCTGCTGACCACGCAGTACCTGGAGGAAGCCGACGTGCTCAGCGACAACATCATCGTGATCGACAAGGGCACGGTGATCGCCGAGGGCACCGCCGACGAACTCAAGGAGAAGACCGGCGGCAGCTACTGCGAGGTCGTCCCGCTGGATCAGAAGAAACTGCGCACCGCCGCGTACGCCCTTGGCGACCTGGTGCCGCCCGCGGTGCTGGCCGACATCGACGGCGGCGACCGGCTGTCCATCCCGGCGCCGGAAGGCGCAGCCACGCTGACCGAGGCGCTGCGCAGGCTCGACAGCGCCGGTGTGGAGCTGGCCGACATCGCGCTGCGCCGCCCTTCGCTCGACGACGTGTTCCTGTCCATCACCGGCCACTCGGGCGGGCGAGCGTGACCGCTGCGACCGCCCCGGAGCACACCGAGGCCGAGGTGACGCTGTTCGCCGAGTTGCCCGCGGCGCGGCTGTCGTCGTTCGCGCAGTGGCGCGCGCTGACCGGCCGCATCGTCCGCACCATGGCGACCAAGGGCGAGCTGATCGTCGCCGCGGTCACGCCGCTGATCTTCACCCTCGGTTTCTATCTGCCGTTGCGCTACGTGATGAAGATCCAGGGCGTCGACTACGCCCAGTACGTCATGCCGATCATCGTGTTGCAGACCATGGCCTTCACCATGATGTCGAACGCGCAGCTGGCCGCGTTCGAGGCGATGACCGGCCTGAGTACCCGACTGCAGACCATGCCGATCGGCACGCTGGTGCCGTTCACCTCGCGCATCTGCGCCGGGCTGGTCCGGTCGGTGACCTCGCTCACCGCCGCGGTGCTGTTCGGGTACCTGATCGGTTTCCGCTTCGTCGCAGGCGTCGGGCAGGCCGTGCTGTTCTGCGCGTTCTCTCTCGCGGTCGGCACGGTGCTCGCGGTCGGCGCCGACGGGCTCGGCAGTCTGACCAAGAGCCCGGAGTCGCTGAGTCAGGCGCTGACGCTGCCGACGCTGATCTTCGGCATGCTCTCCTGCGGGTTCGTGCCGGAACGCAACTTCCCGGAATGGATTCGCCCGTTCGTGCGCAATCAGCCGATCTCCCAGTTCTCCTTCGCGCTGCGCGACATGGCGGCCGACGGCGTGACCTGGCACGTGCTGTGGGTTCCGCTGGTGTGGTTGATCGGGCTGGCGGCGGTGTTCACCCCGTTGGCGATCTGGGCGAGTGTGAGGCGGTCATGAGTTCGGTGGAATCGACCGTGGAGCGCACCGTGCCGCAGACCGAGGTGTTCGAGGGACGCCCGGCCGAACCCCTGCCCGTCGTCCGGACGAGGCCGGAAGGCTCACTGGTCACCTGGGTGGTGCAGAGCCTGATCCAGTGCAAGCGGCTGCTGCAGGTCTGGGCGCGTGATCCGGCGACGACCATCCAGACGCTGGTGTATCCCGCGCTCACCTTGGTGATGTTCTACATCGTGCTGAACAAGCCCGTCTCCGGGGCCACCGGCATGCCCGCCGTGTACGGCACGGTCCCGTTGTTGACGTTGGTCGCGGCGATGTCCGGGGCGGTGGTCAGCGCCCTCGGCTTCAAGACCGAGAAGATGACCGGGCTGCTCGGCCGGTTCTGGACGATGCCGGTGCACCGTGCGGCCGGATTCACCGGGCGGCTGCTCGCCGAGGCGATCCGTGTCCTGGTGACCACGGTGTTCGTCGTCGCGGTCGGTCTGCTGCTCGGTTTCCGCTTCGATCAGGGACCGGTCGCGGCGCTGGCGTTGATCGGCATCCCGGTGCTGTTCGGGGTGGCGTTCGCCGTCCTGGTCACCGCGCTTGCCACCGTGTCCGAGGGCGTGATGCTGGTGAACATCATCGGCATGATCAGCACCTTGCTGATGTTCTTCAACTCGGGTTTCGTTCCGGTTTTCGCCTACCCGATCTGGTTGCAGGACGTGGTGGCGCATCAGCCGATGAGTTGCGCGATCGATGCGATGCGCGGTTTGTCCTACGGCGGTGCGGTCGCCGACCCGCTGCTCGAGACGCTCGCCTGGACGCTCGGCATGATCGTCGTCTTCGCCTACCCGGCGATCAGGGGATACCGGCGGGCCGCGGAAACGGGGCCGTAGCCACCAGCTGTCACCGTGCGCCGGGTTCCGACTATCGGACCCGGCGTTCGGCGTCTTCACGCGGTTCGGCGAACTCGTAATCCAGCCAGCGGTTCCGATTGGCCCAGCCGACCAGGTCGTAACGCCAGCGGAACGGCCAGGTGTGCGCGACCGTGCCGAACAGCACAGCGCCCAGCGCCGTGTAGTCGTCGTGCGCGGACAGCAGGGCGCGCTGACCACGCGGGGTGGCGCTGAAGAACGCGTCGAACATGGCGATGGACTGCTCGGTGGTGAGTCTGCCGAGGCCGTAGAGGCCGCGCATCCGCATCCAATACACCAGCCGTGCGCGCGGCGGCCACAGCGCGGCGATGGGGTCGCGGCCTTCCAACAGCGCGGTGATCGCGGTGTCGACCAGTGCCAGTGAGTCGGCGACGCTGTACCCGGTGCACGGGTGCATCATGCCGCCGCGCGAGCCGAACGCGATCGCGCGCGCCTTGCCGGTGCGTGGCGGCGGCTGGTCGAGTGGATAGTGCGCCGCCTCGCTCGGTTCGTCGCCGGTGAGTCGGATGCCGTGCGCGGCGAGGCGCGCGAGCGTGCGCTTGCGCAGTTCGTGCTGCGGCATGCCGCCCCGGAGGCCGAGACTGGTCTCCTCGAAGATCACCGTGCCGTCGCCGAGCGGCACCGCGTAGAGGAACGACGGCGGCTCGTCCGGGCCCGCGCCGTTCTCCGGCCGCCAGTCCAGCAGCAGGCCCTCGCCTTCGGCGATCATCGGCGCGGCCGCCTCGGCGTCGACGAAGATGCCGTGCGCGCTCGCCCCGCGGCGGCGTCCCAGCGGGGGCAGCCCACGGGTGTCGAACACCGCCGCCGCCCGGTGCACCGCGCCGTCGGCGAGTTCGACCTCGTGCGCGCCCACCCGCGTGGCGCGGCCCGCGACGACGGTGGCGTCATCGAGCGGTAGCACCGCGCGCAGGCCGGGTTTGGACAGCACGCAGTAGGGACGGTCGATGCGATGCTCGGTCTTCGTCCACACTCTGGGCGCCGGGATGGTCGTCGCGACAGCCGTGGACGGCAGCCATTGCGGCAGCTCGTCCACCCAGCAGGAGAAGGTGGGCGGCCACAGCCGTTCGGGGCGGGGGTCGATCGCGGTCACCGACAGCCCCGCGATCATGGCGCGGTGCGCGAGCGCCCGTCCGGTGGGACCGAGCCCGACCACGCACACATCGACTTCCCGGTCCGCGCTGACACCCATAGGGGCATTCAATCCGGTGGGCCGACGGAAGCGCAACTATTCCACGCCTGCGAGCCCAAGGAATTCGGGTCTCGCTATTTCGGAATCGGATCGGTTCGAAACGGTGCGAATTCCGGTGCACGGGCATGCCCCCAGAATCGGTGGCCCAGCAACTTCAGTCGTGAAACGGCTCGGGACAGGCCATAGCCTGAGCTCGGAACGCGAGGCGTTCCGGGATTCGGGATAAGGGGAGTCATGAGAGGGAGCCACCTCCGCCGGTTGCTGCTGTCGGCGGTCGTCGCCGGCGCTGCGGCCGCATCGGCAATGGTCTCGGTGCAGGCCCAGGCCGCGCCTGCGGAGTCTTCTATTGTTTCCGTGCAGGAGCACAGTGCGCGGAACCTGACATTGACGGTGCATTCCGCTGCCATGGATCTCGATATTCCGGTGGAAGTGCAGCGCGCCGCGGACACCAGCGTTCCCCGGCCGGTGCTGTATCTGCTGCTCGGCGCGGCCGGTGGCATCGACGGCTCGACCTGGGCCACGAAGACCGACGCGATGCAATTCCTCGCGGACAAGAACGTGCACGCGGTCACGCCGATCGGCGGCATGTTCAGCTACTACGCGGACTGGGAGAAGGACGACGCCAGGTTGGGGCGCCAGAAGTGGCGGACCTTCCTGAGCCGCGAACTGCCTCCGCTGATCGACTCGTATCTCGGGACCAGCGGGCGCAATGCCCTCGCGGGGTTCTCGATGTCGGGGACCACGACACTCGCGCTCGCCGCGACCACGGGTGACCTGTACTCCGGCGTCGCCGCCTACAGCGGTTGCGCGCAGACCAGCGATCCGGTCGGCCGTGAGTTCGTCCGGCTGACCGTCGAGGAATGGGGTCTCGCGGAACTGGACAACATGTGGGGGCCCGCGGGCGACCCGCAATGGGTGGCCAATGATCCCTACGTGCAGGCGGAGGGATTGCGTGGAAAATCCATCTACATCGCCAGTGGAAATGGCATGCCCGGCGTCTACGACCGATACGGCGGGAAATATTCGCTGAACGGTCCGTGGGGTTTCGCGAATCAGCTCGTCGTCGGCGGTGTGATCGAAGCGGCCACCAATTACTGCTCGCACAACATGAAAGACCGGCTGGACAGCCTCGGAATCCCCGCGCGATACAACTTCCGCCCGGAAGGCACCCATTCCTGGGGCTATTGGGAGGACGCGCTGAAGGATTCGTGGCCGACGCTGGCCGCTCCATTGGGAATCTGATCCGCGGGAATTCGAAATGACTGTTCGCACTCGGGCCGCGCGCGTCGTCGGCCTCATGATGGCCGCTGCCTGTGTGGCGCTGTGCCATGCGCCGACCGCGGCCGCCGCCCCGGAGACACCGGCGCTGGACGGCGCCAACGACTGGGCCTGCAAGCCGACACCGGCGCGACCGGAGCCGGTGGTGCTCGTGCACGGCTCGGGCACCGATATCGGCCGCAGCTTCCCCCTGCTCGCGCCGGCCATCCGGGCCGAGGGACATTGCGTGTTCGCCGCGAATCTCGGCGCCGCGCCGGGTGTCGTCGACGCGGTGAGCGGGCAGACCGGCTCCAGCTCCACCGGCGTCGGGCCGATCGGCGCCGCACTGCTGGGACGTGTCGTCTACGGCGTGGCCGACATCGATCGAATGGCGGGCGAGCTCGCCGAAGTCGTGCGGGCGGTGCGGGAGACGACGGGCGCGAGCCGGGTGGCGCTGGTCGGCCACTCCACCGGCGGCACGGTGATCCGGCAGTATCTGCGCGCCCGCGGCGCGGAGGCGGTGTCCCAAGTGGTGACTCTCGGCACGCCGTATCGCGGCTCGACCTGGGCCGGGTTGCGCGGCAGCTATCCGGACCTGGCCGCGCTCGGCCTGGGCGACGCGCAGATCGCGGCCCAGGTCTTCGGGACTCCGGGCCAGCAGCAGGTGGCCGGGTCACCACTGCTGAACCGGCTGAACACGGGAGGCGAGACCGTGCCCGGTCTCCGGTACACGGCCATCGCCTCCCGCGCCGACCAGGTGATCACGCCGCAGGACACCGCCCTGCTCGCCGCGCCCGGCCCGGCCGACCGCAACGTGTGGCTGCAGGACGGATGTCCTGCCGACGCGGCCGACCACAGCGGCATGCTGGAGGACCCACGCGCCACCGCCGCCGTTCTCTCCGCGCTCGCCGGGGATCGGCGAACGTTGCCCTGCTGAGCGCACCCTGGCCGGACCGGATCACGAAGATGGAGAACCTCGGTGAGTCTCGGCATTACTTGTAGCGGGCTGCGCCGCGAATTCGCCGGAGTCGCGGTGATCGACGACGTGACCTTCCGCGCCCCCGCGGGCCGGGTCACCGCGGTCGTCGGGCCGAACGGCGCGGGCAAGACGACGCTGTTGTCGATGCTCGCCGGTCGGTTGCGGCCACACCGGGGGTGGCTCCGCGTAGAGGACGCGGATCCGAGCGCAGAGCCATGGGTGGTCCGCTCCCGGGTCGGCTGGGTCCCCGACGTGTACGAGAGCAGCGAGACATGGTCGGTCGCGGAGGTCGTGCGGTTCTCCGCGAAGATCGCGGGCCACAGCGCGGACGCGGCCGATGAACTGGTCGATCGGGCAATACATCTCGCGCGTTTGGCGGACTCCGCTTGCACGCCCGTTCTCCGTCTGTCCCGGAGTGATAAGAAGTGGCTCGGCCTGGCCAGAGCGCTGGCCGCGGGTACGACGGCACTCGTACTGGACAACCCGATGGCCGACTTGGACCAGGACGGGCGTCGCTATCTGGCCGGAATGCTGCGGGCTCTCGCGCGCCAGGACATGACGATCGTCGTCTCGGCTTGTCTCGCAGACGATCTCGCCGGATGCGCGGAGCACATCCTGCACCTCGATCAGGGGCGACTCGTCGCGGGCGACGCATCGGTCCCGGCCCCGGGCGAACCACGGACAGCTTTCGCGGGACCGGACGCGCGCGGCTCGCGGAGGCCGGCTACTTCGGTGTGACCCAGGTGGTGATGTCCGCGTGCACCACTTCCAGGCCGTGCTTGTCGTAGATCGACACCGGCACCACCAGCTCGCGCCCCTCGGTGATGCTCGCGAAGTCGGGGATCTCGGCCAGCTTCGCGACGGCCCGCAGCCCGGTCTCGGCTTTCGCCAGATAACGCACGTTCATCGCCTTGGGGATCCATCGGTGCGTCGCGGGCACGGTCGCCTCGCTGAGCATGCCCATCGCGACCTCGGCCAGATTGCACGCCGCGATCGCGTGGAAGGTGCCCAGGTGGTTGTGGATACCGAACCACTTCGGCGACGTGACCTCGCACAACCCCGGTTCGAGCCGGACCACGTTCGGCAACACGGTGCCGAAGTAGGGCACCCGCGCCACCATCCCGAGCGAGAACAGGGCATGCCCCAGCCGGTTGTCCGGCAGCTTTTTCCAGCCGCGATAGGTCACGGTCTCTTTTGCCATGGGCGTATCTTACTCAAAAGTAAGTTCGTGGCCAGCCCCGCCGATTTGAAGTGACTCGCGGGGGTCGTGCATACTGTTCGGGTTGCCCTGCACCGGGCCGTGTCTGTTTCCAGGTGAAACAGCTGGTCGGGCGGGGCGAGCAGTACCCCATCGAGTACCCCGCCGGGTTTCTGGCGTGGGTACGTCCGGGACAGTGTTCCAGGCCTGAGATGCATTGCGATCCGAGGCCGAGGAATGAGCGGACGGGCGACACGCCCGACCGCGTGTACCGGAGAACCATGACAGATGAACAGCGGCGAGGATCGGGCGTGCCCGGTCAGGGTCTCCACTGAGACGTCTTCGTGTGTTCGGGCTGTGCAAATGAGGGTGGTCCAGAGGACTGGTAGAGCCGGGCTTCCGGACCACGAGGAAAGCGGAGAAAAGGACACTTAGCGTGGCGGGACAAAAGATCCGCATCAGGCTCAAGGCCTATGACCACGAGGCGATCGACGCATCGGCGCGCAAGATCGTGGAGACGGTGACCCGCACCGGGGCACGCGTCGTCGGCCCGGTGCCGTTGCCGACCGAGAAGAACGTGTACTGCGTCATCCGTTCGCCGCACAAGTACAAGGACTCGCGCGAGCACTTCGAGATGCGCACGCACAAGCGCCTTATCGACATCCTCGACCCGACGCCGAAGACGGTGGACGCGCTCATGCGCATCGACCTGCCGGCCAGCGTCGACGTCAACATTCAGTGACGGGGACTCGAGACATGACTGACAACAAGAACAGGCCGGCCGCCGGCATCCTGGGCACCAAGCTCGGCATGACCCAGGTCTTCGACGACAACAACCGCGTCGTTCCCGTGACCGTCATCAAGGCCGGGCCGAACGTCGTCACCCAGATCCGCACCGTGGAGCGCGACGGCTACAGCGCCGTTCAGGTCGCCTTCGGCGCCATCGATCCGCGCAAGGTGACCAAGCCGGTCTCCGGCCAGTTCACCAAGGCCGGTGTCACGCCGCGCCGCCACGTCGCCGAGATCCGCGTCGCGGACGCCTCCACCTTCGAGGTCGGCCAGGAGATCAGCGCCGAGGTGTTCGAAGAGGGCAGCTACGTCGACGTCACCGGCACCAGCAAGGGCAAGGGCTTCGCGGGCACCATGAAGCGCCACGGCTTCCGTGGCCAGGGCGCCTCGCACGGTGCGCAGGCCGTGCACCGCCGTCCGGGTTCGATCGGTGGCTGCGCCACCCCCGGCCGCGTGTTCAAGGGCATGCGCATGTCGGGCCGGATGGGTAACGACCGCGTCACCACGCAGAACCTGTCGGTGCACAAGGTCGACGCCGAGAACGGCCTGCTGCTGATCAAGGGAGCGATCCCGGGTCGCAAGGGCGGCGTCGTGATCGTCAAGAGCGCCGTGAAGGGTGGTGCGCACGCATGACGAGCCTCGAGAAGAAGGCCAACCTGACGCTGCCGGTCAAGGAGATCGGCGGCAAGACCAACGGCACCGTCGACCTCCCCGCGGAGATCTTCGACGTGACCGCCAACATCGCGCTGATGCACCAGGTCGTCGTGGCCCAGCAGGCCGCGGCCCGCCAGGGCACGCACGCGACCAAGACCCGTGGCCAGGTCTCCGGCGGCGGCAAGAAGCCGTACCGGCAGAAGGGCACCGGTCGCGCCCGCCAGGGTTCGACCCGCGCGCCGCAGTTCACCGGCGGTGGCACCGTGCACGGCCCGCAGCCGCGCGACTACACCCAGCGCCTGCCCAAGAAGATGAAGGTCGCCGCCCTGCGTGGCGCCCTGTCCGACCGGGCGCGCAACGAGCGCATCCACGTGATCACCGAACTGGTGGCGGGCCAGACCCCGTCCACCAAGACCGCCAAGAGCTTCCTGGCCGAGCTGTCGGACCGCAAGAAGCTCCTGGTCGTGGTCGGCCGCGAGGACGTCGCCGCGTGGAAGAGCGTGGCGAACCTGCAGAACGTGCACCCGATCGCCCCGGACCAGCTCAACACCTACGACGTGCTCAACAGCGACGACGTGGTGTTCAGCGTCGAGGCGCTCAACGCGTTCGTGCACGGCCCGGCCGAGGCTGCACAGGAGGAGAGCAAGTGACCACCATCGCCGACCCCCGCGACATTCTGCTGGCGCCGGTCATCTCCGAGAAGTCCTACGGACTGATCGAGGAAGGCACCTACACCTTCCTGGTGCACCCGGACTCGAACAAGACGCAGATCAAGATCGCCGTGGAGAAGGTCTTCGGTGTGAAGGTGACCAGCGTCAACACCGCCAACCGTCAGGGCAAGCGCAAGCGGACCCGCTTCGGTTACGGCAAGCGCAAGAACACCAAGCGCGCGCTCGTGACCATCTCGGCCGACAGCAAGCCCATCGAGATCTTCGGAGGCCCGGTCGCGTAAGCGCCCGGGAATCCAGAAAGCAGAGAAGAACTCATGGCAATCCGTAAGTACAAGCCGACTACGCCGGGCCGCCGCGGCTCCAGCGTCTCGGACTTCGCCGAGATCACCCGGTCGACCCCGGAGAAGTCGCTGCTGCGCCCGCTGACCAAGTCCGGCGGCCGCAACGCCCACGGCCGGATCACCACCCGGCACCGCGGTGGCGGGCACAAGCGCGCCTACCGTCTGATCGACTTCCGTCGTCTGGACAAGGACGGGATCCCGGCCAAGGTCGCGCACATCGAGTACGACCCGAACCGCACCGCGAACATCGCGCTGCTGCACTTCGTGGACGGCGAGAAGCGCTACATCATCGCCCCCAAGGGCGTGACGCAGGGCACCCGCATCGAGTCCGGCCCGACGGCCGACATCAAGCCGGGTAACAACCTGCCGCTGCGCAACATCCCGACCGGTACCACGATCCACGCGGTGGAGCTGCGTCCGGGCGGCGGCGCCAAGCTGGCCCGCTCGGCGGGCATGAGCATCCAGCTGCTGGGTAAGGAAGGCCCCTACGCCACGCTGCGTATGCCTTCCGGTGAGATCCGTCGCGTCGACGTGCGCTGCCGCGCCACCGTCGGCGAGGTCGGCAACGCCGAGCAGTCGAACATCAACTGGGGCAAGGCCGGCCGCATGCGCTGGAAGGGCCGCCGCCCCACGGTCCGTGGTGTCGTCATGAACCCGGTCGACCACCCGCATGGTGGTGGTGAGGGCAAGACCTCCGGTGGTCGCCACCCGGTCTCGCCCTGGGGTCAGCCGGAAGGCCGCACCCGCAAGCCCAACCGTCCGAGCGACAAGCTCATCGTCCGCCGCCGCAAGACCGGCAAGAAGCGCTGAAGGAGGAGGTAAGAAATGCCACGCAGCCTCAAGAAAGGCCCGTTCGTCGACGACCACCTCCTCGCGAAGGTGGACGTGCAGAACGAGAAGGGCACCAAGCAGGTCATCAAGACCTGGTCGCGTCGTTCGACCATCATCCCCGATTTCATCGGTCACACGTTCGCGGTGCACGACGGCCGCAAGCACGTGCCGGTGTTCATCTCGGACAACATGGTCGGGCACAAGCTCGGTGAGTTCGCGCCGACCAGGACGTTCAAGAGCCACGTCAAGGAAGACCGGAAGAGCAAGCGGCGATGACGACGACTGAGACTCAGAACCCGACTGCGCGCGCGACCGCCAAGCACGTTCGCGTCACCCCGATGAAGGCACGCCGTGTCGTGGACCTGGTCCGCGGCAAGCGTGTCGAGGACGCCCTCGCCCTGCTGAAGTTCGCGCCTCAGGCCGCGAGCGAGCCGGTCGCCAAGGTCGTCGCGAGCGCCGCGGCCAACGCCGAGAACAACCTCGGCCTGAACCCGGCCACGCTGGTGATCTCGACGGCCTACGTCGACGAGGGTGCCACCCTGAAGCGGTTCCAGCCGCGTGCCCAGGGCCGTGCGTTCCGCATCCGCAAGCGCACCAGCCACATCACCATCGAGGTCGAGAGCATCCCCACCGCCGGTGGAGCCACTCGTAACCGCCGGAAGGGAGGGGCAAAGTAAATGGGACAGAAGATCAACCCCCACGGCTTCCGCCTCGGTATCACCACCGACTGGAAGTCACGTTGGTACGCGGACAAGCAGTACGCGGACTACGTGAAGGAAGACGTCGCGATCCGCAAGCTGCTGGCCACCGGCATGGAGCGGGCGGGCATCTCCAAGGTCGAGATCGAGCGCACCCGTGACCGCGTGCGGGTGGACATCCACACCGCGCGTCCGGGCATCGTGATCGGCCGCCGCGGCGCCGAGGCCGACCGCATCCGCGCCGAGCTGGAGAAGCTGACCGGCAAGCAGGTGCAGCTGAACATCCTCGAGGTGAAGAACCCCGAGTCGGATGCGCAGCTGGTCGCTCAGGCCGTCGCCGAGCAGCTGTCCAACCGTGTGGCGTTCCGTCGCGCGATGCGCAAGGCCATCCAGTCGGCCATGCGTTCGCCGAACGTCAAGGGCATCCGTGTGCAGTGCTCGGGCCGCCTCGGCGGCGCCGAAATGTCGCGCTCGGAGTTCTACCGCGAGGGTCGGGTGCCGCTGCACACGCTGCGCGCCGACGTCGACTACGGCCTCTACGAGGCCAGGACCACCTTCGGTCGCATCGGCGTGAAGGTCTGGATCTACAAGGGCGACATCGTCGGTGGCAAGCGTGAGCTGGCCGCCGCTGCCGCCGCGCCCGAGCGTCCGCGCCGGGAGCGGCCGAGCCGCCCGCGTCGGTCCGGTTCCACCGGCACCACCGCGACCAGCACCGAGGCCGGGCGCGCCGCCACCGCGGTGGCCGACGCCCCGGCAGAGACACAGGAGGGCTGACGCATGCTGATGCCTCGCAAGGTGAAGCACCGCAAGCAGCACCACCCGGGCCGTTCCGGTATGGCCAAGGGCGGTACCTCGGTGGCGTTCGGCGAGTTCGGCATCCAGGCGCTGGAGCCGGCGTACGTCACCAACCGGCAGATCGAGTCGGCGCGTATCGCGATGACTCGCCATATCCGCCGTGGCGGCAAGATCTGGATCAACATCTACCCGGATCGCCCGCTGACCAAGAAGCCCGCCGAGACCCGCATGGGTTCCGGTAAGGGTTCGCCGGAGTGGTGGGTCGCGAACGTCAAGCCCGGTCGCGTGATGTTCGAGATGAGCTACCCGAACGAGGAGACCGCTCGTGAGGCCCTGCGCCGCGCGATGCACAAGCTCCCGATGAAGTGCAGGATCGTGACCAGGGAGGAGCAGTTCTGATGGCTACCGGAACACCGGCCGCAGAGCTCCGCGAGCTCACCGAAGAGGAGTTGGTGGCCAAGCTGCGCGACTCCAAGGAAGAGCTGTTCAACCTGCGCTTCCAGATGGCGACGGGTCAGCTGGACAACAACCGTCGTCTGCGCGTCGTCCGTCACGAGATCGCGCGCATCTACACGGTCATGCGTGAGCGCGAGCTCGGTCTGGCCACCGGACCCGCTGGCAAGGGAGATGCCGCATGAGCGACAAAGCAGAAGGGCAGCGCGGCACCCGCAAGGTGCGGGTCGGCTACGTTGTCTCGGACAAGATGAACAAGACGATCGTCGTCGAGCTGGAAGACCGCAACCGGCACCCGCTCTACGGCAAGATCATTCGCACCACCTCGAAGGTGAAGGCGCACGACGAGAACGAGGTCGCAGGCATCGGCGACCGCGTTCAGCTGATGGAGACCCGTCCGTTGTCGGCCACCAAGCGCTGGCGTCTGGTCGAGGTCCTGGAGAAGGCCAAGTAGGCCTCTCCGGCACGGCGTGAAACCCGAAGGCCCGCTTTCCGTTCTCGGAGGCGGGCCTTCGCCGTATCCGGGCGCGTCCGAGGAATTCCCTTGCCGTCCATCCTGCATGGGTACTGTCGTGTTGCGGGTGGCGATCGAGCAAACCGGCGGACTCCTGGCCTGACCGGAACTGCGATAGGTCGCGCCGACGGCGGATGCGGAGGATGAGCGGTGGGGAATGTGAGTCGACCTGACCAGACCTACGATCGAGCGCTGCTGCGGGAACATCTGCTGAAAACGCGGATAGCGGGTGATGTCGCGACGCCTCGGGAGGGGAATCTCGCGAACTATCGCAAGATGGTGTCGAAGGACCCTGGGTATCAGTTCGGGCTGACGCTGAAGGATTGGACCTTCGCCGAGACGCTGGAGATGATGGCGCGTCTGTGCGGGGTCAGCCCCGACCCGCGGCATGTGCGGGGTCCGGACACCATCGACGTCGACCTGACGCTCGACGCGCTCGACGCGATGGGAGCGCGGATCGGGCTCGCCGCTCGTCGTCGCGAGACGGTGATCCTGGCGACCGGGCATCCGGACACACTCATGGGCGTCTATCGCGCTGTCGAGGACGCGTTACGCGCGGCAGGATGCGTGGTGCTCGTGCCGGCTGCCGGGTGGTCCTATCGGGTCACCACGCCATGGGGCCCGCAGCATCGCGAGATCCTCTACACCTCGGGAGTTGCCGCGCTGGGCACCGACGGCACGCTGCGACACACTCATGATCCGCATCCGATGCGGGCGGCCCTGCGGGAGTTGCGCGAGGCCGAAACCGGCCAATGGCCCGACCTGGTCGTCGCCGACCACGGCTGGGCCGGGGCGGCAGGGGAGGCGGGCATCGATACCGTGGGATTCGCCGACAGCAACGACCCCGCACTGTTCGCCGGGCGAGCGGAGGGGAAGATCGCGGTCACGGTGCCCCTCGATGACGGAGTCCATCCCGACTACTACGGTCCGCTGACCGCTTATCTGCTCGGCCAGGCCGGACTTACCGGCTGAGGTCACCCCGGTGCCGTGTGTCGCGCACGATGGTTTCCAGATCCGACTGCGCTGGACGCCAGGGTAATTCGGCCATAGCCTTGGTGGGGTCGCTGATCAGGGCGGCCGGTTCGGGCATCGGTGGCCTATGGATCAGCTGAATTCGACGTCCGGTCCGCCGCTCGACCGCGGCCACGACGTCGAGAATGCTGCTGCCGCGGCCGCTGCCGATGAGGAAGCGCCGGAATTCGCCTTTCGGCGGTATGTTCTCGATACACGCGACGAAAGCCGCTGCGGCGTCGTCGATATGCAGATAGTCGCGGACAGCGCTGCCGTCGCCGTTGACTTTCAGAGCCGAGCCGTTCCTCGCGGCGGCGAATGCTCGGGGAATCAAGCGCGTCGGATCGGGATCCGCGCCGCCGGCCACGTTCATCAAGCGCAGCACGGTAGCGGACAAGCGACCGGTGCCCGCCTGCGCGCTGATCGCCCACTCGGCGGCCAGCTTGCTCGCCGCGTACGGGTGCGGGGGCGCATCGGGTAGACGCTCTGTCATCGGCTGTCGTTCGGGAGTTCCGTATATCGAGCCGGTCGAAGCGAAGACGAGCCGCGATATTCCGGCGGCGGCCATGGCGTCCAGCAACGCGACGGTCCCGCCGGTATTGACGCGGAAGTACCGCAGCGGATCGGCCGCCGACTCGCGCGCCCGAGTAAGCCCACCGAGATGGCACACCGCCTCCACGCCGTCCACAGTTTTCCGAAGCCCGTCCTCATCCAGCAGGTCGGCGACGCGAGTCGTCACCCGCGGAGGCGAGCCGCTGTCGCGAACCATCGCGATCGGCTCGTGCCCGGCTCCGGCCAGCAGTCCTACGACCGCCTGGCCCAGATAGCCGTTCGCTCCGGTAACGAGAACGCGCACACCGTGATGGTATGGCTTGAACCATGCGATCGCCGGAGGACGGAGAGGCGATGCGCGGTGCGCAAGCGCAGCAGATCGATTAGCTGAGCGAAGGCTCGCCGCGCCAGGTCGGGCGGTCAGGCGGTTAGGTCTTGCGCTATACGTATACATCTACTTATAGTGAGACGACGGCCCGTACTTTCTGGGAGCATCGAATCCGTACCGGTGGAGGCGGATTCGGGGTGGGCCGGTCGACGGTAGACGCATGCCCGCATGCGCACTGATCTATGAAACGGGGAAATCATGACCACTGATCCGAACAACCTGAGCGGCGTGGACACTGCCGAAAAGCAGGCCTGCGGCGTCACCATCGTGAAGGAATCGGCCGAGCCGGGCGACGTGGACGACCTGCGTCAAATCGTGTTGCGCGTGGGTCCGGGCGGCGGGCGTCAGCAGCGGTTCTTCGGCAGACTGCTCGGCGAATCCCGCGAATACGGCAAGGTCGGGATGACCGTAGTGCGGGTCTACGTGAGCCGGAAAGGCAAATTCGTGGTGCACCGCCGGGAATCGGACTGGCGCGAAATGTCCGTCGCGATCGACTGGACCGAATGGAAGAATTGGCGCGAGCTGCTGCGGCCCGGCAGCGGCGAGCGCGAGTGGGGTGACTACACGGTGGAGATCGTGGACTCGCCCGCCGAGTTGCGGGGCCGGATTCCGGAGCACATCTACCGGACTGTCGTCGACGTGGCCGAGCACCCGAACTCGCAGGACCTGCAGATCTGAGATACCGCCGCTTTTCCATATCCGGAAAGGATCTATTCGCAGATGTTCGCACGACTGGGGGCCGTGGTCGTCCACAATCCGTGGAAGGTGATCGGCCTGTGGGTGCTGCTCGCCATCGCGGTGGTGGCCGCGGCGCCGGAACTGAAATCCACCACAGACCAATCAGCTTTTCTGCCTTCGCATTACGAGTCCATTCAGGCGTTGGAATTGCAGCAGAAGGCTTTCCCGGACAGCTCCGCTCCCGCGGCGATCATCGTGTTCGCCCGGAAGGACGGCACGCCGTTGACCGGTGCGGACGCCGCTTCGGTCGTCTCGATCGGCAATGAGCTGCGCGACGCGCAGGTCAAGGACGTCATCGGGATGCAACCGACGCCGCCGTCGGAGAACCGCCTGGTCCAGATCATCGCGGTGCAGATGACGAAGGTGACGAATCCGAACGACACCACCCAAGGCGACGCGGTCAAGGCGCTGCGCAAGGAGCTGACCGAGCGCGTCGCGAACACCGAGCTGAAGGCGGGCATCACCGGCCAGGCGGCGCAGATGCTGGATCAGCGGGAATCGGGCGACAAGGGGCTGGCCATCGTCGGTATCGCCACCGTCGTGCTGATCCTGGTGCTGTTGCTGGTCATCTTCCGCAGCCCGGTGATCGCGTTGCTGCCGATCGTCGTGATCGGCGCGATCTCCAGCATGGTGAGTGGGTTGATCGCCGTGGTGGCCAAGGCCTTCGACTTGCAGATCGACGCATCGATCAATGCCATTCTGGTCGTGGTGCTGTTCGGTGTCGGCACCGACTACATCCTGTTCCTGATGTTCCGCTATCGCGAGCGGTTGCGCGCGGGCGAGGATTCGAAGACCGCCATGGTCAACGCCGTCACCCGGGTGGGTGAGGCGATCACGTCCGCGGCGGGCGCGGTGATCATCGCGTTCATGGCGCTGGTGCTGTCCACGCTCGGCATGTTCCGCGCCATGGGCCCGGCGCTGGCGATCGCGGTGGCGGTCGCGCTGGCGGCGGGGCTGACGCTGGTGCCGGCGGTGGTCTCGCTGCTGGGCACCAAGGTGTTCTGGCCGTCCAAGGCGTGGCGCATCGAACCGAAGGGCGCGCGATTCACCGCGATCGGCAATGCGCTCGGCCGGCGGCCCGCTGTGTTCGCCGCGGTCTCCGGCGGTTTGCTGGTCGTGCTCGGGATCTTCGCCTTGGGTTTCCACCCCACGTTCGACCTCAGCTCGGGCCAAACTTCGGAGGCCGCCGAATCCGTTGTCTACAGCAAGGAATTGGTCAAGGGCCTGCCCGCGGGGACGACCCAGCCTTCGGACGTCCTGTTGCAGTCCGGCGGTGGTGAATTGGCCGTCGATCAACTCGCCGCCTACCGCGCCGCGCTGGCCGCGGTGCCGGGAGTGGGACAGGTGGGGGAGCCGAAGTTGTCCGCGGACAAGTCGATCGCCGACTTCGCGGTGACGCTCTCCGCCGCGCCGGAGTCGGACGCCGCGCTGGACACCGTCAAGGGACCGTTGCGCGATGTCGCGCATTCCGCGGCGCCCGCCGGTGCTACCGCCGCCGTCGGTGGTCTGACCTCGGTATTCGTCGACTTCCAGGAGGCGATGGCGCGTGATTACGCGATCGTGTTCCCGGTGGCGGCGATCCTGATCATGATCGTGCTGGGGTTGCTGCTGCGTAGCCTGGTCGCGCCGTGGTACCTGATGGCCTCGGTGTTCCTCGGCTTCGCCGCCACGCTGGGTGCCGCGGTGCTGGTGTTCCAGCACTTCCGGGGCGAGACCGGCCTGATCTTCACGCTCCCGGTGATCATGTACCTGTTCGTGGTCGCGCTGGGCACCGACTACAACATCCTCATGGTCGCCCGGTTGCGGGAAGAAGCGCGCGAGGGCAACGAACCGAAACAGGCCGCGGCGCTGGCCCTGCGGCACACCGGCCCCACCATCGCGGCGGCCGGGGTGATTCTGGCGGGCACCTTCGCATCGATGATGCTGGCGGGCAACAACGTTCTCGCACAGATGGGCTTCGCCATCTCGGTGGGCATCGCGATCGCGGCCTTCGTCATGGCGATGTTCTTCACGCCCGCGCTCACGGCGCTCGTCGGCCACAAGGCGTGGTGGCCGGGGCACGGGGACGAGAAGCCCGATGGCTCTGGACCGGAGTCTCGCGAGGTCGTCGGGACTTCGGTCGGCGAGAGCTGAGCGGGACCGGAACTCGCGGACACCGCGGATGAGTGAACCGGAATAGAGCTGTGCGCCCGATTCATCGGGCGCACAGCCTTTTCCGCACAAAGAACGCACGTCGTGACCGGACGGTCACCGGGGCGCGGGAAACTCCGTGCGTGCGGTCCAGACCCTGTCCGGTGCCGCCACGCTCGATACTCATGCCAAGGCGGCCGAATAACCGCCGCTCACGGGTGATGCGGCCGCATTACCCGCAGGAGTCTCGCTACCTCCGACGACGCCCCTTCTCGTCCAGCTCTCTCTGAACGCCGCGCGTCCCGCGGCCGCGTCCAGGGCTCTGAGAGCGGCCTCACGTTCCTGCTCGGCCGCCGCCCGCGCCTCGGCCGCTGACCAACCGCACTACGTCGCGTGGTCGGCCGTGGCTATGGTTTCGTACGAGACTCAAATCTTGACGTTTGCCCACTTCGCGAACGTGGCCAGGGAGTCGGTTCCGCGCCGGGTATTGGCGAGCACGCGGACGGTCTCGTGGACCTGGGGGTGGTTGCGTGTCAGCTCCGGTGCGATCCGGCGCGCCTGGTCGAGACTGGCGAGGGCACGCTGCTTGTCGCCGTGGAGTAACCACGCGCGGGATACGTCGATCCAGTGATGTCCAGCGCGGGATGGCGTGACCGATGCCGGTAGCCGAATCTGCTCGGCGCGTGCGACGGCGGTTGTGCCATCGCACAACTCGACCGGGACGGCGACGGAGTGAATAGCGACGTTCGGCAGATGGAACCCGGTTCCGTGCTCCTGATACCGGTCGGAGTTGATCGACTCGCCGATCCGGCGCTCTTCTCGAAGATGCGTGTCGGCGGTGTCGGCGTCGAGCGCACGGGCAGACAGTATCGACGCCCGCAGGTGCAACGCGCCCCGCACCGCGAGTACTTCCGGCGTCGCAGGTAGTTGCTCACTGGCTGCGTGTGCGCGCTCGATGATCCGCAGTCCACCGGCATACGCGCCGGAGTACAGCAGGATCAGCGCGCGATGGTATTCCGCCGCGATCGGCCACACGGGGTCAGCGCTGCGTTCGGCGGCCAGTCCGGCGAGGTCGAGGTAGCCGTAGCGGTAGGTGATCGATGACGCACTGTTGTATGCGTAGGCGAGCGTCGAATAGATCCTCTCCAAACGGTGCCCGGATGGCTCGTCAGCGGCAAGCGAGTGCAAACCGTGTATTACGTCCGGCAGTTCGGCGGTGTGGTCGCCGTACCGGCCGCGTCGTCTGCTCGCCTGTACCCGATGCAGTGCCGTGGTCAGCTGTTCCAGGGTGGTCGGCGCATTCAGTGGTTCGTCGTTGAACGCCAGAATTTTTCGGCGCAGCTCGCGGATGGTGGCATGCGCTCCGGCATCGTCGCGCGCCGGGATGTAGGGCTGCCCGGTCAGATCCTCGATGGCGAGCGCGGCGTGCGCCGCGCGCCGGACGAATGGCGGAAACCATGAGCGCCGTATTCGGATACCTTCAGCCCGGTTGGAAGAATTCGAGCATTCTCCGGCTGGCGTCCGGCGATGTCAGGAGTTCCTGTATCCGTGCGGACATCCTGGCGGCGGTGCTGGTGCGTTCGAACATCTCGCGTTCGTATTCTTCTACGGCGGAGGGAAAGTCGTCCCGGTGCGCGGCCAGTGCGAGGCCGAGCACGGCGCCGTCGAGCAGCGCCATGTTGGCGCCCTCGCCCACCGGCGGCATCAGGTGCGCGGCGTCGCCGAGCAGCGTGACGTCCGGCCTCGACGGCCAGGTCAGGCCGATCGGGAGACTGGTGATCGACCGCGGCACGACCGTATTGTCGCAGGCCGCGATCAGCGCGGTGAATCGTGCGTCCCAGCCGGGGAGCAGGTCGATCAGCCGCGCCCGGGCGGCGGCCGGGTCGTCGAACGGGATCCCGGTGGTAGCGAACCAGTCCTCGCCGGTGTTGTAGAAGCTGAGGCCGATGCGAACCCGGCCGTCGCCGTTGCGCTGCGCCGCCAGGGACAGTCCGTTGCCGAGCACCCAGTAGTTGCCGCGGCCGACCATCGCCGCGAGGTCGGGATGGGTGCGGTCGATGTCGGGAATGCCGAGCTCGACGACGTTCTGGCCGATATGCGCCGGGCGGGCGTCGGTGAGCAGCGCGCGGACCCGGGACTGTGCGCCGTCCGCGCCGACCAGCAGGTCATACGTCGCAGTGCTGCCGTCGGCGAAGTGGAGTAGGCCGTTGTCGGCGGATTCGAACGCGTGCCCCCAGCGCACCACGCCTTCGGGAAGGGAATCCAGCAGCAGGTTGCGCAGATCGGCGCGGTCGACCTCGGGTCGATCGAGCGGGGCGTCGTCGGGGGTGTCCTCCTGGAGCAGCAGGGTGCCGTCCGGCTCGAGCAGGCGCATGTCTTGGCCTTCACCACGGGCGATCGAGTGGAACTGGTCGATCAGTCCGGCCTCACGCAGCGCCCGCTGGCCGGAGTGGATGTCGAGCATGCCGCCCTGGCCGCGAGCCTCGCGCGAGGCTTCGCGTTCGTACACGACGGCCTCGATGCCGTTCACGTGCAGCACCCGGGCAAGGGCCAGGCCGCCGAGTCCGGCTCCGACGATGGTGATGGTCATGACTGCCTCCGATACACCGTATTTTCCGATACACTGTATCGAACTATGCGATGTAGTGTCAGCGGCATGTTGGTGTGGGAGCGACCGGAGCCACCGAATCGACCGGTGCCGGCCCCGCTGAGCCGGGAGCGAATCGTGCGAGCGGCGATCCGGCTGGCCGACGCGGACGGCTTGGCGGCGGTGTCGCTGCGCAAGGTCGCCGCCGCGCTGGACGTCGGGCCGATGCGGCTGTACGGCTACATCGCCACCAAGGACGAGTTGCTCGACTTGATGGTCGACGCGGTCTACGCCGAGATCCAGCCGGCCGGAGACGGTTGGCGGGAGGTGCTGCGCTCCCTTGCCGCAACCACCCGGCAAGCAGCTCACCAGCACGAATGGTTCGCCGACCTGCTCGGTGGGCGGCCGCAGCTCGGGCCGCACGCGATGGCCAGAGGGGAGGCCGTGCTGGCGGCACTGGGCGGCGTCGACGTGGACATGGCCATGCCGGTGGTCGCCGCGGTCAACGCGTACGTGATCGGCGCGGTGCGCCGGGAGATCGCCGACCGGCGCGCCGAGCGGGCCACCGGGATGGACGAGCACCAGTGGCAGATCGCCTTCGGCCCTTATCTGGAGCGAGCCTTCGCGACCGGCCGATTCCCCGCGCTGGAGACGGTCGTACGCGACGCCGCCCACCTCGACGCCGACCAAACCTTCCGCATGGGCCTCGACTTCCTGCTCGACGGCATCGAAGCCCGCATCTCGAGTTGACCGAGGACGCCCGGGCCGATTTCATCGCTGCACCCGTTGGCCGATCACGCCGACCTGTCCGCGTCTCGATGGTGGCGCGCCTGCCTTCCCAGCTTTTGCGCCATCGTTAGCCGCTCGGAGCGGCGGTGCTCAGCCGATGGTCGCGTAGGGGCGGTGGACTTTGATGGCGGAGTCCAGGACGCGGGTGACCGCGGAGCGGGGGACGCCGAGTTCGTTCGCGATGGCGGGGGTCGAGCCGCCCTGATCGGCGAGGGTCAGGATCTCTCTGACCTCCTCGATCGGGAGGTCGGACAGGTGGCGGTCGGTGATGGCTCGTGCGATCGCGGAGATTTCGTCATCGTCGGTGTCGGCTTCCTCCGGCTCGGTGGGGAATTCCTCGTCCTCGTCGTCGTCCTCGAGGATCGGCATCGGTGCGATGGGGAGGGGCGAAAGCTCGGGGGTTTCCTCGAGGGCCAGTTGTTCGCTCTCCGCGTCGGCGGAGTGGTCGTTCTGCTCTGCGGACATCGACTTTCCGCGTTTCGCCGCGCGCGGGGCGGTGGCGTTGGGGTGCACCTGTGCGGCGGTGTCGGCGATTGCGGGGGACTGGGTGTGCATCGGTTCGGTGGAGCCGGG
The DNA here is from genome assembly GCF_040610355.1 of Nocardia sp. NPDC004168. Taxonomy (NCBI): domain Bacteria; kingdom Bacillati; phylum Actinomycetota; class Actinomycetes; order Mycobacteriales; family Nocardiaceae; genus Nocardia; species Nocardia sp. NPDC004168. The sequence continues at coordinate 40,300 of NZ_JBEXME010000009.1, forward strand.
ACGCCGGGCGGCGTCGTCTCCTCGATGCACGCGATCGGCCGAGCGTTCGCCTCGACCGGCGGGCGGAAGTGGCGGCGTCGCGCTGTTCGTCTGGGTGGAGGGACGCGCGTCGAACTCGAGTCCGTCCAGCGAAATCTGTTGTGCACGTTGCGCGGGTTCGGGGCGCGGTTCACGGATATCGGACGCATGCGTTCGCACTCGGCTCGGCGTTCCGTGCTCGAAGTCGGCCGGTGAAGGCTGCGCTGCTTCGGGATCGGCCGACCGGGTCGAACGTCCGTCCGACTGGACTTGCGAGACATGCTGGGCGGCAGATGAATCCGGATGTGTCGGGGAAGTCGTCAACTCGCGGCCGTTGGTGGCAGACGGAACCGGGCTTCCATGGGGAGCGAGGGTGTCCGTGTGGTCTTCAGTGGCGGGGGCGGTGTGCCGGTGGACCGGAAGCGCGTGCGCGTTGATGCCTGTGGGCGTCCCGGCGGCGTGACCATTGACGGTTGTAACAGTGTCGTGCCCGTTGACTCGAGCGTCTCCGGTCGCCGGGAACTCGGTGGTGTCATCGTCGGTGCCAGGGCGGAAGGTCTTTCCATTGACTCGCGGGTGCCGTTCAGTGCCCTCAGCGGGGGTCGGCACCGTGTGACCGTTGGTGGCCGGGCGCAAGGTATGTCCGTTGATGCGCGGGTGCCCGTTCCCGTTGACAGGTGTCCGGCTGGCCTTGCCGTCGATCGGCAGGACGTGGCCGTTCACGGACAGGTCGCCGCGGGTGTGGCCATTGACGGTGGGCTCGACGGGGTGGCCGTTCGTCGTGTGCGGGAGTGCGACACCGTTCATGCCGGTATCGGTCGCGTGGCCGTTGGCCGGGCGCTCGTCGGCGGAACCCGAGGTAGTGAAGTTCTCGCCCACTTCGCTGTGCACAGGATTCGCACCCGCGAGTGGGGCACCGTCGACGGGGTGGCCGTTGATCGGCGTATCGACCGCGTGACCGTTGGCCGTGCGAGTATCGGCGAGGCCCGAAGTGCTGAAGCCCTCGCGCACTTCGCCGTTGCCAGGGGCCGCCGCGGTGGACCCGACGCGGTCGACAGTGATGGGGTGGCCGTTGATCCGCGATCCGACCGCGTGACCATTGGTCGCCGACTTTGCGGGATCGACGCGTGCCGGGACAGGCATGACCGGTGCGGCCGAGCTGAACTCGTCGGGGCGTCCTGCGGGACGAGTGCCCGTCATTTCGGTCGGGACAGCGTGGTGGGTCGAGGCTTCACTCCCGGCGTGATGGAGGTCGGCACCGCCCCGATGATCGGTTTGCGCTCCGTGATTCGCGTCGTGGTGCGCCTCGCGGCCACCGGTCACGCCTGCATAGGTTTCCCAGGGCAATCGGCCGCTGTTCGCCGCTGCGTCGAGCGAGGGGCGACTACTCGCTTCCGCCTGCATGCCCGTGGCGAGTCGCGCATCGAGACGGATCGTTCGCGGGTCGGGATCGATCACCGGCGCGCCGTCGATCAGCACCGCGTACCGCGCGGAAACCCAGGCGTGCAACCAGATCACGACGCCGACCATCACCGGAGCGATCGCGTATTCGGCGGCGCGGCCGAGGTCGCCCGCGGCGAGATGCGGTCCCGTGTTCAGTGCGACGGTCGTGCCGAGCAGCGCCGCCTCGAAGAAGATCACCTTGCCGCGCGCCAGCTCCCGGCCCCATCGCGCCGCGGTCGTCGCCGCCACCATGATGGTGATGATCGGGATCGAGATCATCGCCTCGATGCCGTAGCTCAACCAGTACAGCGGATCGGCCATGTCGCCGCTGGGCACCAGATTGTGCTGCACATTGACACCGGCCCACACCATGCCGAGCACGACGACGGCGATCAAGGCGCGCGACGACCACTCCGCCCGCCGGTAGAGCTGCGCCAGGCGCGCGTCCTGGCTCGACGCCCGACGCCGCGCCGCCAGTGCGCGCCGATGCCAGCGGGCGTCGGCCTCCTCCGAGCGGCGCAACGCCGCGGACGACTTCCGGTCGCGCCGTTCGGTGGCCAGTTCCGCCTCGATGGCCCGTCGCCGCTGCTCGCGGCGGCGCGCGCGAATCCACTCCGCCAGCTCGCGCTCCGCGGCGATCTCGCGTTCGGACAGCACCTCCAGCAGCGCCGGATCGAGCTGCAGGGGCAGTTTGCCGCGCGCGGTCTCGACTTGCTGTGCCAGCGCGGCAATCTCGGAACTATCGTTCGAGGATTCGTCGGGCATCGCGAGCCTTCCCAAGAGCAGGTCTCATGTCGAGTGGTGGAGACATGATCGCTCGAACATATGTGTGATCGGAGTGAGATTAAACCGACCTCCGCCCGTGGTCAATGCGATGCGCGCCCGCCTGAGGGCGACACGCCGAGCTGCCGAAATTCGCGGTCTGGCCCGAATATCCGGATGAGCGGCACTTTTATCGGCGCCTTCCGCGTGTCGAAACTCAGTTCGAATGTGCGCATGGCTATCGCGCGAATTTCTCGGTTTCGGGATGCCGCCCGCCCATGGCTTGGCCGAAACCAGCGACTGTCGAGCGAAGGAGACGGGCAGCCGCCGCGGCACGGCTCGAGTTCACACGGGCGCCGCATACATAACGAAGAAAGCGACAGCGTCGAGTCGGGTCGGATGCTGACCCGGCTGCTGCGGTCTCGGTCACGGAGCGAACTGTCAGCCGCGACAAACCGCGCCCATCTTGTAGTGAGATTCCATACCGACGCGCCCAGCACACCCCGACTACGTCTTTCGAGCGAAGCGAGACCGAGCATGCGCCGTTCGCGGCCATAAGGGGGCCGCGAACACCCAGCGCCGCAGGCGCTGGAAACTAGTTCAGCGTGTGCCAGACGATGGCGGCGGCCAGGGCTCCCGCGCCGTTGACCGACCAGTGCAGGGCTATCGGGGCGAGCAGGCTGCCGCTGCGGTGGCGCAGCCAGGTGAACACCACGCCCGCCGCGGCCGTCGCGAGAACGGCGAGCAGGATGCCGACGATCTGGCCGGTCACGCCGCCGCCGACGAATGCGCTCAAGCCGCGATTGCCGGAGGTGAGACCGAGGGACGACGCGATGTGCCAGAGGCCGAACAGCAGGGAGCCCGCCGCGAAGACGCCGCGCGCACCGTACGCGCGGTCGAGTGTGCCGTACAGCACGCCACGGAAGGCCAGTTCCTCGGGGATCACGGTCTGCAACGGGATGACGATCATGGAGGCGATCAACGCGCCGGAGATGGTCGCATAGCGATCGGCCAGGAAGAACGGCCGCGTGAGCGGTAGTGCCGCCCCGATCCCGACGACCGCGAGGACCAACGCCACCGCGCCGAGCGCGTAGAGCGAACCGCGCCGCCAGTGCCGGGGCGAAAGGCCCAGTTCCGACCAGCCGAGACCACGCCTGCGGACCAGTGCGAGCAGCGCGATCGCCGAGACCGGCACCGTCACGATGCTCGCCCACGCGGTGGTGAAATGTGCGATGAGATTGGTGCCCGCCAGGACGATCACCACCACGGCGACGTCGACGTAGGCGTGCACTTTGTGGCGTGGGCGGGTCGGTGCTGCTAGGTCCGGCTCAGACATCTCGACCGAGTCTACGGAACGAGAACACGTTCACCACGGATGCGGGCTTTATTGCCGGATCGATCACTTTTCGCCGCCGTCGGGGTCGAACGGGGCCCCCGCCGTGTGTACGGAAGGCCAGGCGGGTGTCGCGGAACCGTGTGCGAAGGCATGGCGCGGCGCTCGGCCGGGTGATCGTGTCGTGGCGACGCTGCTCGATGCGGGCGCTGACCGCGGTGTCAGCCGGCCCACCCGTGCGGGTCGGTCCAGGCCTGCAGCGTGCGGCTGGTCTCGAAACGGCGTGGCTCGTGGGTGACCGGATCGGTGAACTCGAGTGCGGCGGCCAGCAGTTGCAGCGGCCTGGTGAAGTCGTCGACCGGCTTGTCGGTGAGCACCGGGTAGAAGTCGTCGCCGAGGATGGGGACGCCGAGGCTGTTCATATGCAGGCGCAACTGGTGGGTCCGGCCGGTGTGCGGGCGCAGCCGGTAGCGGCCGAGGCCCTCGCGGTGCTCGAGCAGTTCGATCTCGGTTTCCGCGTTGGGTTCGCCCGGGACCTCCTGGGCCGCGAGCACCTGCTTCTCCTTGACGATCCGGCTGCGCACCACGCGGGGCAGCGTGAGGCTTGGATCGAACGGGGCGATCGCCTCGTACTCTTTGCGCACGGTGCGCTTGTGGAACATGGTCTGGTACGCGCCGCGGCGAGCCGGGTTGATCACGAAAAGCACCAGGCCGGCCGTGACGCGGTCGAGCCGATGCGCCGGGACCAGATCGGGGAGGTCCAGCTCTCGGCGCAGCCGCACCAGCGCGGTCTGCAGGATGTGCTGACCGCGCGGGATCGTGGCCAGGAAGTGCGGTTTGTCCACCACCAGCAGGTCGTCGTCGCGATGCACGACGGGGATGTCGAACGGCACCACCGTCTCCTCGGGCAGATCGCGATGGAACCAGACCGCGCCGCCGGGCACGAACGGTGCGTCCGGAGCGATCGGCCCGTCCAGGTCGACGATGCCGCCCGCGTGCAGCAGTTCATCGATGCGCGCCGGGGAGACCCGGGGCAGGCGCTCCACCAGATGGTCCCGGATGGTCGCCCAATGCCCCTGCTCCGGTAGTCGCAACCGGGCCGGGTCCAAGCCGTGCCGTTTCGGCAACGGCGGTTGTTGCCGCCTTCTCATCGATACCGACCCTAATAGGTGCAGCCGGACGTAGTCCGTCCTCAGCCCGCGCATGGCCGGAGCGAAGGCGGAGGTACGCCTAATAGGTGCTGTCGGACGTAGTCCGTCCTCAGTCCGCGCATGGCCGGAGCGAAGGCGGAGGTACGCCCGACCGCAGGCCTGACGTCCGAGGTCGCGGGTTCAGTGGGCGCGGATCGCGATGCCCGGGTAATCGAGCACCAAGCCCGACTTGTCGTAGTCCAGCGTGCAGGCGAAGTCGAACTCCGGGGCGGAGTACTGGAACCGCGGTCCGTGCGAGCCGTCGGCGACGCGGACGTAGCGCTGCTCCAACCGGGCCACCGCGGCGCCGGAGGCGTACACGTAGGCCGCGGGCGCGTCCGCGCCGTCGCCGATCTCTTGCGCGGACCGGTGCACGGGGAGCGCGTTGGTCAGCGCGGAGGACTCCAGGTCCACGTCCAGACAGCCGTCGAGCAGGGGCGCGGGCATGCCGTCCAGCAGCCAGGACCCCGCGCCGTCGGACTCCAGCACCAGCGTGTTCCAGCCGCCTGGCTTGCGCACGGCCACCTGGGCCCGGCGCGTGTGCCATTCGGTGTCCAGCGCGATCCGGTAGTCCACCACCCAGGCCGCGCCGTCCTCGACCGCTGTCGTGCAGCCGTCGATCAGCACGCCCTGCTCGGTGACCCGGAAATACGCCACCTCGAACCCCTCGCGGGCGGTGCGATGACGCCACGCGGCGGTGGGCGGCGGCGGCGCGAACTGCATCGGGTTCAGAATCCGCGCAGCCGGTCGGGCGTGATGCGCAGCACGACGGAGTACTCGGCGTAGAACTGCTCGTCGGTCAGGCCGATCGAGCGAAGGCCGTCGGCGTACTTCGTGGTGAAGGCGTCGATCTCCGCCGAACCGGGCCGTTGCTCGACCACGCGCGCCATGCCGGTGAGTACCACCACGTCGCCGCCGGACGCGGTGCTGTTGAGGTTCAGCGCGACCCGGGGATTGCGCTGGATGTTGCGCACCTTCGGTTGGCCGGGCTTGCTGAAGATCAGGAACTCGCCGTCGCGCCACTGGAACCAGACGGGGTTGGGCTGCGGTGTTCCGGTGGGGCCGACGGTGGTCAGCCAGAGGATGGACTCGCGGTTCAGGCGTTCGGCGACTTTGGCGCCGAATTCGGTTTCGGTGTCGACGACAGGGGTGGCGGAACGATCGGATGCCGTTGCGGTCATGGCAAGGACAACACCCCGGCCGCCGTGACGATTCCGCGTCGTCGCGGCGGGAGCCACGAGCACGGTGCTCCTGTCACGGCGTGGCCCGTTCGTCCAGCACCATCAGCCGGGCTTCGACCAATGTCCTGCGGGCGCGCCGCCGGACCCGGCATATTTCGACGCTGCAATCCAGGTGCACTTGCATGGCGTGGTGCGCTTGGCCCGCGGTGAGTTCGCCGGGATCCCTGGCGCAATTCGACAGAACCGAAAACATCTCCGTGCCAAACATATTCGATCCTCCTGCGGGTGCGGCGGTTTCGCTCGCATTCGAAGTTAGCGATGCACGCGGGCTATCGGACCGGGATGCGGGTTCGTTCACGGAGGCTTCCCGAGCGCGTCGACAGTTCGAAAACAGCGAGTTCGCGGCAGTTTTCGCACATTGACGAAAAAAGTCACGAAAGACAACGGCCGGTAGGCGGGGACCGCCCAGGACGCGTGGTCTCGGCGGCGAAGCGGGCGACCCGTGCCGTGCCGGACGACCGCCTCCGTACTCGCGGGTCGATGGACCGCTCGCGAAGCTCCCACGGCACCGGGAGGGCAAAGATAACTTAGGCTAACCTTTCTTGCTGGGCGCTTCTGTGTGAGGATGAGGCGATTCCGGTGATGGATGGATGCCGCGAGAGACGAGGTCAGATGACGGTAGAGGTCGCGCCGCTGCCTGCGGCGCAGACGGGGAACCGGCCGCCGAGGGCGGTGCTGAAAGAACGCAAGCAGCAGGAGGCCCAGGCGCGCAAGGAGATCCTCGCGCCCGTGCGTGGCCCGTTGACCGTCGCGAGCATCGTCATGGCCGTCGCGTCGGCGTGCGCGGTCGTGCCCTTCGTGCTGATCGTGGCGGCCTGCCGCGAACTGCTCCAGGATCAGGTGGACACCGACCGGGTGTGGCGTCAGCTGACGATCGCGATGCTGGTCCTGGTGGTCCGCGCGCTGCTCCAGGCCGCGGCGTTGACCTGGACGCACCTGGTCGACGCCGGATATCAGCTCGCCGTGCGCCGGGCGCTGGCGGCCAAGCTGACCCGGGTGCCGCTGGGCTGGTTCGGCGAGCGGACCTCCGGCGAGGTGAAGAAGTATCTCCAGGACGATGTGGAGGCATTGCACTACCTGGTGGCGCACGCCCGCCTGGAGTTCGTCGGCGCCGTCACCGTTCCGCTGATCACGTTCGGCTATCTGGTCACCGTCGAATGGCGGCTGGCCTTGGTGCTGCTGGTGCCGGTCCTGGCGTACGCCGTGCTCTACAGCCGGATGATGGACCGGGACGGACGGGACCGCTTCGTGGTCTACACCCGCTCCGAGCAGGCCACCAAGCAAGCCGCCATCGAGTTCGTCGACGGCATTCAGGTGGTGCGCGCGTTCGGTCAGGCGGGCAAGGCGCACAGCGTCTTCCAGGACGCCGTCGAACACCAAGCCCGCAGCGTGGACCGGCTGAAGACGCCGATCATCAAGGTGCAGGCGGCCTCCGACATCGTCGTCACCCCGGTGTTCGTGATGCTGGTGGTGGTCGTCGCGGGACTGGCCGCGGTGGGCCTGGACGGGGTGGAGCCGCTGGACGTGCTGCCGTTCCTGCTGGTCGGCCTCGGCCTGGGCAGTTCATTGCTGAGTCTCGGCTATGGCGCGCAGGCACTGCGGGCCGCCGCGGTGGCGGCGCAACGCCTGCACGACCTGCAACGGACTCCCGAATTGAGTGGCGGTGCGCCGACCTCCGCCGTGGCGGAAGCCGAATCCGCGCCCGCCGGTCTGGTCCGATTCGAAGGTGTCGACTTCGGCTATCGTTCCGGCCACGACGTGCTGCGAGGTATCGATCTCGAGCTCGCCCCCGGCACGATCACGGCCCTGGTGGGCCCGAGCGGATCGGGCAAATCGACACTGGCCAAATTGCTGCCGCGGTTCTACGACGTGGGTTCGGGCCGGATCACCATCGGCGACCGCGACATCCGTGACTTTCCGAGCGACGAGCTCTACCGCACCGTCGGGTTCGTCTTCCAGGATGTGCGGCTGATCCGCGGCAGTATCAGGGAGAACCTGCGCCTGGCCCGGCCCGACGCCGACGACGCCGCGGTGGAGCGGGCCGCCCGCGCCGCGCAGATCCACGATCGCATCATGGCGCTGCCGCGTGGTTACGACTCGGAACTCGGCATCGACGCGACGCTCTCCGGCGGCGAGGCGCAACGGCTCTCGATAGCGCGCGCCCTGCTCGCGGACACCCCGGTCCTCGTGCTCGACGAAGCGACCGCCTTCGCGGACCCGGAATCCGAAGCGGCCGTGCAGGACGCGCTGGCCGTACTGGTCGCGGGGCGCACGGTCCTGGTCATCGCGCACCGGTTGCACACCATCACCTCGGTGGATCGAATCCTGGTGCTCGAGCGGGGACGACTGGTCGAGCAGGGTGATCACGCGAGTCTCGTCACCGCGGGCGGCGCATACCAGCGGCTATGGGAGATCAACGAGGCGGCGCTCGGCGATCTGGCGCTCGTCGACAGTGTGGAGGGTGTCCGATGATTCGCAAGGTGCTGGAGCTGGTTCCGGGCGAATTCGCCCATCTGACACCGAAACTGTTCGCCGCCATAGTCGCGCAGGCCCTCAGCCAGGCCGTGGCGTACCTGCTGCTGGTGCCGGTGCTTACGGCGCTTTTCGACGACGACCTCGGCCGCGCGTGGCTCTGGGCGCTCGGCATGTTCGCCGCCGTCGCGGGCGTGGTGGTTTTCGGCTACCTGCAGGCGGCGATCGGCCTGCGCGTCGGCATCGGCATGCAGCGCGGATTGCAGACCCGGCTCGGCGACCACCTGAACGCACTGCCGCTAGGCTGGTTCGAGACCCATGACGCCGGGCCGCTCGGGCGGGTCATGGTCGACAACGTGCGGGAGCTGCAAGGCTTGGTCGCCTATCTGCTGGCCAGGATCTTCAGCGGCGTCATCGTGCCGCTCGCGGTCGCGGTCGGCATGCTGGCGGTCGACTGGCGTATCGCGCTGGCGATGCTGCTCGCCGCGCCAGTGCTCTACCTGGTGAACCGGCTGGCCGATCGCGCGTACACCAGCGCGGACCAGCGGATGCACGCGGCGGCGGCCGAAGCCGATTCGCGCGTCATCGAATTCGCCCAGGCGCAGCCGGTGCTGCGGGCGTTCGGCGCGGTGGGATCGGGCAACCGCGCGCTCGACGCGGCGTTGGCCGGGCAGCGCTCGGCCGGATCGCGCATGGTGTTCGCCAGCGTGCCGGGCCTGATCCTGTTCGCGCTGTTCGTGCAGGCCGTGTTCCTGGTTCTGGTGTACGTCGCGGTTTTGCGGGTGACCGACGGCGCCATCTCGGCCGCCGCCGCGATCGCGCTGATCGCGGTGAGCTCGCGATTCATCGAACCGCTCAACCAAGCCGCGCAGCTGGGCACCGCGCTGCGTTCGGCGGGTGCGGCCGCGGACCGGATCAGCGAGCTGCTCGACGAACCGGTGCTCCCTGAGGCGGAAACGGCCGTCACCGCGCAAGCGCCGTCGGTGGTCTTCGATGACGTGAGTTTCGGATACCGTCCCGGTGAGCCGGTGCTGTCGGGCGTGACGTTCAGCGTGCCCGCGGGCACCACGACGGCCATCGTCGGGCCGAGCGGTGCGGGTAAGACGACATTGCTGCGGCTGGCCGCGCGGTTCTATGACGCGGATTCGGGCCGGGTCGTGGTGGGCGGGCACGACGTGCGCGATCAGCCGTCGGCGACGCTGCTGAGTCAGTTGTCGCTGGTCTTCCAGAACGTCTACCTGTTCGACCAGTCGGTCGCGGACAACATCCGGATCGGCAGGCCGGATGCCGGTGACGACGAGGTGCGTCGCGCGGCGGCCGCGGCGCGCGTCGACGAGATCGTCGACCGGCTCCCGGACGGTTTCGACACTCGGGTCGGTGAGGGCGGCGCGGCGCTGTCCGGCGGTGAGCGGCAGCGGGTCTCGATCGCCAGGGCATTGCTGAAGGACGCGCCGATCGTGCTGCTCGACGAGGTGACCAGCGCGCTCGATCCGCACAGTGAAGCGGTCGTGGTGCGCGGGATGCACGAGATCACCAAGGACAAGACGGTGATCGTGGTCGCGCACCGGCTGGCCACCATCGCCCACGCCGATCAGATCCTGTTCGTGGACGGCGGGCGGATCGTGGAGCGCGGCACGCACGCCGAACTGCTCGCGCTGAACGGCCGATACGCCGCGTTCTGGAACGAGCGATCTCGCGCGTCGGGCTGGCATCTGGAGCCGGTCGCCACCTAGCGGCTCGCACGTCGAGCCGGTCACCGTGGACGCCGAGAACAACCGGCGCCCACGGTGATCCGTTCGTGCGAGTGGTTCGGCCAGGCGCGGGCGATGACCTCGGTCCCGCCGAAAGCGGGAGCCGACGAATCGGCTGTGGTCGCCGTTTTCGATCGGGGCGTTGTCGATACCGGAAACGCCGCACCGCGCGAATACGGGTGCGGCGTGGGAGCAGTGAAAGACCTACTTCCAGTAGGCCTGCGATTTGATCGCGGCCTTGGGCAGGTTGTGAATCGCCTTGAAGCTCTTCACGATCGAGCGGGTGGTGTGCCCATCGCAAGCGACCCAGGCGAATGCGTCGGCCGGGCAGGTGAGTTCTTGGGCCGCTTCCCGCAGCAATCTGCCGTCATCGATCCGTTGCACCCAGGTCACTTGGTGGTGCGGCTTGTTGCGCAGCGGAATCGTGGTGTCGGATTCGTACTGCCATTCCAGCCAGACCCGTGCCGGGGTGTCGCCGATGGCGTCGAACAGCGAGTTGATCGCGGGCAGTGAGGCGGTGTCGCCGAAGATGAGGTATTCGCCGGGCGCGGATTCCGGCAGCTGGAAGTTCGAGCCGAGCACCGACGCGTCGAGTTCGTCACCGACCGAGGCGTTCTGCGCCCATCGAGCGGCGGGCCCGTCGTGGAGCGCGAACTCGATCGAGAAACGGTCGCCGTCCGGGTCGGGGTCGACCAGGGTGTAGCCGCGCTGTTGTAGCTTGCCGCTGTCGCCGTCAGGGAACCAGCCACGGATCCACTGCGTGGGGTGTACCGGATGATCGGCGAGCAGACCGCCCGCGGAGAAGCCGAGTCGCACGTATTTGTCCGTGACGTATTCGGTCGAGGTGACGGTCAGCCGGTAGTCGTTGCCGCCCCACGCCTTGACCATCAGACCGTTCAAACCTTTGCCCATGAACTAAGGTTAGCCTAACGAAAGTCGAATGTCGCGCGGTGGGTACGCACCACGCGACATTCGACGGCGACCGTGTCCGGAGGGCCCGGGCGCGAGGGGTTTTGGGTCAGCAGGACAGCGCGAGCGCCGAAGCGAGGCTGCACTCCGCCTGGCGTGTCAGCTTCCAGTAGCCGTCGATCTGCTTCCAGGAGACGTCGTAGGTGAAGTCCGGGTAGCCCTCGGTGGTGATCAGGAGCTGGGCGTCGATCCGGTCGCCCGACGCGGAGGGGTTGGTCACGTTGTAGCGCAGGCTCGGCGGGGAGACAGCGAGCAGGCCCGCGATCTTGTCCATCGTCGCGACGCCCGCGTCGCCCGACTCCAGTTCGGCCGCTCGCGTGCTGCGCGCTGCGCCGGTGTTGATCGCCACGCGAAGTTTGGCGGTCAGCTCACCGGCGCCCGGGGCCTGGGCGTGCAAGGGTGCGACCAAGGGCGCCGCGACGGCGGGCGTGACCGTCCCGACCGCGCCGGCGAATGCGGCGCTGACCACGACCGCCGTAGCGGCGAGTCGGGCGAGTGTCTTGTTCGGGGTCTTGGTCATTCGTTCATCCAATCTTTCGAGGGTGTGAGTGTCACCGCTCTAGTCGGGTACGAGTGTGCAATATAAGGTAAGCCTATGCAAACATGATCCGCACGGGTTCTGGTTGTCGGCGCGGCGGCAGGCCCGCGCACCCGGCGAGAAGCCGCGGGATGTCGGAGAGAGTGGAGAACCGGTGGAAACGCTTCTGGTCATCGGAGCTGGTCCGAAAGCCCTTGCGGTGGCGACGAAAGCGCATGTGCTGCGCACGCTCGACCTTCCTGCGCCCCGGGTGATCGTCGTCGAGGCGCACGCGGTCGGCGGCAACTGGCTGCCGAGTGGCGGTTGGACCGACGGCAGGCATCGATTGGGCACCAGCCCGGAGAAGGACGTGGGCTTCCCTTACCACTCGACCTGGGCGCGCGGGCGCAATCAGGAAATCAACGCGGCCATGATGGCCTACAGCTGGACGTCCTTCCTGATCGAGCAGGGCACCTATGCGGAGTGGATCGATCGGGGCCGTCCGAACCCGGCCCATCACGTCTGGGCCAAGTACCTGCAGTGGGTGGCTCGCCGGATCGATCTCGAACTGGTCTCCGGCACAGTGCGTTCCATCGGCGCGACCGCCGACGGCTGGCGCGTCACCGCGACCGATCCCGACGGTGGTGCGATCCGGTTGGACGCGGCCGGGCTGATGATCACCGGTCCCGGTGCGAGCACCAAGGCGCTCGCCGACCATCCGCGCGTGCTGAATATCGCTCAATTCTGGGATCTGGCCGGGCGGCGCAGTCTGCCGGTCTCCTCCCGGGTCGCCGTTATCGGCGGCGGTGAGACCGCGGGCTCGGCCTTGGACGAGCTGGTGCGCCACGGCATGTTGTCCATTTCGGTGATCTCGCCGATGGCCACGATCTACACCCGCGGCGAAAGTTATTTCGAGAACTCGCTGTTCAGCGACCCGGTCAAGTGGGCGGGACTCACTGTCCAGGAGCGGCGTGACGTCATCCGCCGAACCGACCGCGGCGTCTTCTCGGTGCGGGTGCAGGAGAGCCTGCTCGGCGACAGCCGGGTGCATCACCTGCAGGGCCGTGCCGTACGGGTGGTCGATCAAGGCGACGGCGTGGCGCTGACTTTGCGCAACGAGCGGCGCGCGGACCAATCGCACACTTTCGACCTGGTCATCGATGCCACCGGCGGACAGCCGCTGTGGTTCCTGGACCTCTTCGATCAGGACGCGGCCGACCTGCTGGAACTGGCGGTCGGCGGCAGGCCGTCCCAGGAGCGGATCGAAGTGTCGATCGGCTACGACCTCGCGGTCTCCGGGATGGAGACCAAGCTGTATCTGCCCAATCTCGCCGCGGTCGCGCAGGGGCCTGGTTTTCCGAATCTCAGTTGCCTCGGCGAGCTTTCCGATCGGGTACTGCAACCGGCGACGCGACGGTCCGGTGTGCCGTTGACGGGCACCGTCGCGCGGGCCTTCGGGTGAGCGCCCCCGCCCTCGAGGTCGTGGCCAGGGGCGCGGACCGAGCCTCAGCGCCGCACCGTCGGGACGTCCGCGGGCGTGCGCGGCAGGTAGTAGAGCGTGATCCGGCGATCCGGCCGGATGTCGAAGTCGCCGAGACTGGGCACGCCGAACCGCTCGGTCATGCGCCGCACCGCGACATTGCGGTGATCCGGTTCGATCAGGATGCGACGGCAGTTCGGTTCCGCCGCGAAGATTCCGGGCAGCAGGCCGCTGACGAAGGCGAACATGATGCCGCGCCCGATCACCTCCGGGTCGGCGGTGGCGAGGTGGAAGGCCACGTCATAGGGGTCGGCGTGGTAGATCCGGGCGATCTCGTCTTTGGCGGGGCGATACAACTCCAGGTAGGCGATGTCGCGACGGCCCAGTTCCGGCCGGTCGGTGCCGGTGAAGTCGTACCCGACGATGTATGGGCGGGAATAGCTTCCGTCCAGCTGCGCGCGCAGATTCTGCCTGCGCAGTTCGACGGGCCACGGCTGTTCCCACGTCTCGATCAGATGCGGCCGGTTCATCCACTCGGTGAGCAGCTCCGCGTCCGCACCGTCCGCGTCGGCCGTCCGGATGTCGAACGGGGCGGGCAGAGCCGGTTGCGGCGGAGCGGGCACGGCCCGCAGCTCGTCGGGGATATCGGTCAGCTCGCGCGCGATGACATGAGGCGTCCGGGTGGGGTTCATCGGTCGTCGAGCTCCGTTCGGTAGTGGCTCCGCTGGATGAATGTAAGGTTATCCTATGCTAACCTCGCGTGGTCGGCGAGGCCCGGCCGTTCGGAAAGGACGGCGCGCGGGCGCGCCCACACCGCGTGATGTGTAGGAGCTGTTGGATGTCGAGAAAACCCGGGTGGATTCGGAAGTTTCACAAGCCCGTCACGGAAACGCTGCCGCCCCTGGTGCTGTTTCCCCATGCCGGTAGTGGCGCCTCCACCTATCGCGCCATGTCCAAGCGGCTCAGTGCCGATTTCGACGTCGTGCTCGTGCAATATCCGGGACGCCAGGACCGAGCCGCCGAACCCATGCCGGACAGTCTCGTCGAACTCGCGGCGGGTGCCCTTGCGGAATTCCTCGAATCGCCTTATCACCGAGGCATTCCCGTCACGGTGTTCGGCCACAGCGTCGGCGCGATGGTGGCCTTCGAATTCGTCCGTCAGGCCGAGGCCGCCGGTGTGCCGGTAGCGCTGCTCGGCGCCTCCAGCGCGGTGGCGCCGGCATTGGTGGCCGACAGCGAGCCGCTGCCGACCGAGGAGGAGGCGCTGCTCGACCGGCTCGTCGCGCTGAACGGAACGGGCGCGGACGTTTTGGCCGATCGCGACATCATGCGAATGACGTTGCCCGTCCTGCAGGCCGACTATCGCGCGTTCGACGCCTACACGTGCGACCCGGACGTGCGGATCGGCGCGCGGATCGAGGTGATCGGCGGCGCCGACGACGACTTCGTCACCGTCGCCGAACTGCGTCCCTGGATCGCGCACAGCACTCGGGGCGGCTCGGTCACGCTCTTCGACGGCGGGCACTTCTATTTGTACGACCACATCGACGGCGTCGCGGAATTGCTTGCCTCCGCCGCCGCTGACGCCGGACAGTCCGCTCTTTCCAGTTAGGTTCACCATGTCAGGATCGGCTTCGGGGGACGAAGACCATATCGTCGTCGTCGGAATCGGGGTCGAGGCCCCCGGCGGAATAAACAGTCCACGCGAATTCTGGACGGCGCTGGCCGAATCCAGGGAACTCATCGGCCCATTGCCACGAGATCGGGAGTGGCCGATCGAACAGTTGCTCACCCTCGGTCGCAACGAGGGCTGGAGCGACGTACGCGACGCGGGCGGATTTCTCTCCGAAGCAACGGAATTCGATGCGGCCTTTTTCGGGATAACGCCGCGCGAAGCCGTCGCGATGGATCCGCAGCAGCGGGTGGCGATGCGCGTCGCATGGCGGGCGGTCGAGGATGCCGGGCTCAATCCCGGCGCCGTCGACGGCGCCGAAGCGGGGTGCTGGATGGGCGTCACGCCGCTGGAGTACGGCCCGCGCATGGCGAGCGTCAGCGAGCACAGCGGTTATCGAATGACCGGCACCACCCTCGGCGCGGTATCCGGCCGTATCTCGCACAGTCTGGGTCTGATCGGGCCTTCGATCAGTGTGGACACCTCCTGCGCGGCAGGCTTGACCGCCCTCCACCAAGCCGCGGCGGCCGTCCGCGCGGGCGAGTGCGACTGGGCCCTGGCAGGTGGCGTGTGCGTGATGGGCTCACCCGGCATGTTCGTCGAGTTCGCGAAGAACAACGCGCTCTCGACCGACGGCCACTGCCGCGCGTATTCCGCGGGCACCACCGGGACCCTGTGGGGCGAGGGCGCGGGAGTGGTGGTGCTGGAGCGCGAGTCGCGAGCGCGCCGGCTCAGTCATCGGATCTACGCTCGGCTGCTCGGCTCCCGGGTCAACCACAACGGCAAGAGCGGCCCGTTGGCCGTGCCCAGCGCCGACGCGCAGGAGCGGCTGATTCGCGCCGCGCTCCGCGCGGCCCGCGTCGACCCGGAGCAGATCGGGCTGGTCGAGGGGCACGGCACCGGCACGGCGGTGGGCGATCCCATCGAACTGTCCGCTCTCATCCGGACGTACGGCGCGCCGGAGCGTGTCGGGGGCGCGCTGCTGGGATCGGTCAAGTCGAATATCGGTCACACGCAGGCGGCGGCGGGCATGCTCGGCCTGATCAAGATGCTGCTGTGCGGCGCGCACGGGCACGTCGCGCCGAGTCTCTGGGCAGAACATCCGACCGAGGCGGTCGACTGGGAAGCCACCAGTCTGCGGCTGGCCACGAAATTCGTTCCGTGGGAGCCGATCGACGGCATTCGCTACGGAGCGGTGTCGGCATTCGGAGTCGCGGGGACCAACGCGCACGCGGTCGTCGGGATGCCCGTCCTGGAGGAGGACAGCGTTGTCTGAGTATCTGCTGCCGGACGGCGCCGTCCCCGTCCTGCTCTCCTCGGACAGCGCCGAAGGCTTGCGTGCGGAGGCCGCTGCGATACTGGCCTACGTGCAGGACCACCCTCGGGTGGACCCGGATCGACTGGCGAGCCAGCTCTTCCGCACCAGGATCGTCCGCAGGTATCGCGCCCTGGCCATGGTCGTCACGCGCGAGGAGTTGACGGACGCGTTGCGGTCGATCGCGGCGGGTTCCGCGCACCCGGCGGTGGTGACGTCCGGCGGCGCCGTCGCGGCACGTCGCGTCGGCTTCGTCTTTCCGGGACAAGGCAGCCAGCACGCGGGTATGGGCAAGCCGTACTACGACTTCTCCCCGGCCTACCGGGCCGCCGTCGACGAGTGCGCGGCGGTGCACGAGGAGCGGTACGGCCATGCACGGCCGGTGCACTATCTGCTCGGCGCCGACGCCGAGTTCGGCGAGACACTGTGGGAAGTACAACCGGCCAGAATGTTCCACCTGATCGGCTTGGCCGCCATGTGGCAGGCGGCGGGCGTGCGCCCCACCGCGACCATCGGTCACAGCCAGGGTGAACTCGCGGCCTGCGTGGTTGCCGGTGTGCTCACGCTGCGCGATGCCGTGTCGATCGTCACGCACCGGGCCCGGCTTCTGGAGCGCGACCTTTCGGACGGCTACGCGGTGGCCGT
Source organism: Nocardia sp. NPDC004168 (assembly GCF_040610355.1). NCBI lineage: Bacteria > Bacillati > Actinomycetota > Actinomycetes > Mycobacteriales > Nocardiaceae > Nocardia > Nocardia sp. NPDC004168. Next base: position 57,108 of record NZ_JBEXME010000009.1, read on the forward strand.
GCTCGGCGCGGGGCGCGACGAATGCGAGGCGCTGCTGGCCCGCAATTCGGGCTGGGCGGAGGTCTCCTTGGTCAACTCACCCGAGTTGACCGGTGTCTCCGGCGACGAGGCCGCGATCGCGGAGCTGGTGGCGACCGCCACCGCGAAAGGCCTGTTCGCCAAGCAGATCCAGATGTCGTTTCCATCGCACACCTCCGCGATGACGCGATTGCGCGACGAATTCCAATCGTCGCTGGGCGAATTGAGCAGCAAGACCTTCGCGCTCGGCGACGTCACCTGTTACGGCGGGACGCTCGGCGCGGCGATCACTCCCGAGTTGACCCACCACGACTACTGGTACTGGAACCTGCGCAACCGGGTGCGCTTCGATCGCGCCGTGGCGGCGGCGACCGCGGACGTGGACACCTTCGTCGAGATCGCCGAGCACCCGACATTGCAGCCCGCGCTGCGGGAGAATCTGTCCCCGGTCGCGCGCGATGCCCGCGACTTCCGGGTCGTGGGGACATCGCTGCGCACCGCGAACGGGTTGGGTGAATTCACCCGCAATCTTGCCGAAATCGCGGTGCACGATTTGCATTACGACTGGCAGGCGCTCCGCGCGGGCTCCGACGACCGCACTCCGGCGCTGCCGCTGCGTGACTTTCCCGCCACGGTGATGAACTCCAAGAGGCTGTGGGCGCCGTATCAATCGGGTGCCGAGACGCCGATCCCGGTCGCCGTGCCCCCCTCGCGGTTGCGCGAGGAGTGGACCAGGTTGTCCCGGTTCGAGCTGGCCGCGCCGCGCACCGTACTGCTCGCCGAGCACGACGGCGCGGACGACCTCGCAGCGGCGCTGTGCGCGCGGGCCGCGCGCCACGGTGCCGCGATCGCCGACACCGCGACCGAGTCCGACACCATGGTGCTGCTGCTTCCGTCGAATACGGCCACGGACGAGCAAGGCGCGGTGGCCGAACTCGCCGAGTTCGCCCGAGCCGCAGAAAGTTTGACCAAGGAAGTCTCCGGTGTCACGGAATGCTGGCTGGTGACAACCGGTGCTGAGGCGGTGTCCCCGGACGATGCGCCTTCCCTGGGTCATTCGGCGGTCAGTGCCGCGTACCGCAGTCTCGGCCTCGACCATCTCGGCATCGCGTTCCGACACCTCGACTTGCCCCCGGATGCCGCCGAGCAGGATCCGACGGTGCTGGCGGACAAGATCCTCGAGGCCGTTCACGTGCCGGGCGAGCCGGAACTCGCGCTACGGGGCGGCAAACTGTACGCCAAGCGTCTCGTTCGCGCAGAGTCGCTGGGCACTTCGGCGCCTCCGGATCTACGCGAGGTCCTCATTCTCGGTGGCACGGGGTACGTCGGCCTGGAATTCTGCGGGCAGCTCGCCCGCGATGGCGCACGGCGCGTCACTCTGGTGAATCGCACCGGGGAGACGAGCGTGCTCGCCGAGCGGCTGCGCGCGATCCGCGCCTCGGGTTCCGCCGAAATCGACGTCGTGGCCTGTGACATCACCGACGCCGACGCGGTCGCCGAGCTGGCGGGGCGCTTCGCCGAGCGCCCCGTGAGCGTGGTCGTGCACGCCGCGGTCCAGTACGCATGGGCGCGGTTCGAACCGGAGGCGGTAACCGAGGCGGCCGCCGCGAAGGTGCTCGGGCTCGGCGAGGTGCTGCGCGCGGTGCCGCAGACCGCCGACTGCGCCGTGCTGTTGTGCTCCTCGTTCGTGGCCACCCTCGGCGGGCGTGGTCAGGCACTGTACGCGGGCACGAATCGCATGCTCGACAGCCTCGCCGTGCGACTGCGGGCGCAGGGCAGGGATTGCGTGTCGGTGCAATGGGGGCTGTGGGGTCTGCCCGGCGCGGAGCACGCCGACGTGGAAGCCAGGATCCTCGGCGCTGGTCTACGACCCATGCCCGCCGCGCCCGCCATCGCGGCGGGTTTCGCCGACCGTACCGGGAACAGCGCGGTGCTGTCGGCGGACTGGGAGCGCTTGCGGGATACGGCCGAGATCGTCGGCTTGGCGAGGGTTTTCGCGCCCGCATCGGCGGTCCCGGAGTCCGCGGCCGCGCCGTCCGAGCCGTCCGCACCGAAGTCGGCCGCCGTCGAGTCGGAAGCCGATGCCACGCGGAGCGTCGCGGAGATCATCCGGCGCGAACTGGGGCAGGTGATGCTTCTCGACGGCCCCGACCACATCGACGGCTCCGTCCCGCTGGTCGCGCTCGGGTTCGATTCGTTGCAGGCGGTGGATCTGCGCGCGCGGCTGAAGACGATGTTGCGCCGCGAGTTGCCGGTCGCGGCGATCCTCGGCGGCGCGTCCCTGGACGACGTCGTTCTGCTCATGTCCGAGAACCGAGGCTGATGATGCCCGAGAACACAGGCTCAGGAGGCCGCTCGATGCCGGAGAACACGCAGGCGACCATGCCGGAGATCGAGGACGTACTGGCGTTGAGCCCGTTGCAGGAGGGGTTGTTCTCGCTGGCCAGGCTGGCCGGCGAGGGCGATCTGTACGCACTGCAGTTCGTGTACGAGATCGCCGGTCCCGTCGATGTGGCATTGCTGCGTCGCAGCGTCGCGGCCATCCTGCGGCGGCATCCGAATCTGCGCGCGTCGTTCTGGGACCGCGACCTGCCGCGGCCGGTGCAGATCGTCCCCGCCGCTGCCGAGTTGCCCTGGGCCGAACGCGAAGTCGACCCGGGCGACCTCGACGCCGTCATCACGGCCGAGACGCGGTCGCCGTTCGACCTGACCCGCGGCCCGCTGCTGCGCGTGCTGCTGCTGAGATTGCCGGACGGCACTCGGCGCCTGGTGCTGACCGCGCACCACATCCTGCTGGACGGCTGGTCGCTCGGCGTGTTCTTCCGGGAACTGTTCGCCCTGTACCAGGCGGGCGGCGCGGCGGAGGCGCTGCCCGACCCCCGACCCTACCGGGACTACATCGGCTGGCTGTCGGCCCGCGACAGCGATACCGCGTTGCGCTCCTGGCGCGAATACCTCGGCGATCTCGATCCGCTGATCCTCGCCGACCGTGGCGATCCGGCGGTCGACACGATCGTGCCCAGCATCGACACGGTCACCTTGGACGCGGCCGACACCAGCCGGTTGACGGCGTGGGCACGGTCGAACGGCCTGACGATGAACACCGTCGTGCAGTACGCCTGGGCCGTTGTCCTCGGCAGTTTGACCGACCGGCGTGACGTGGTCTTCGGCAGCACCGTCTCGGGGCGGCCCGACGAGTTGTCCGGGGTCGAGACCATGATCGGGCTGTTCATCAACACCGTCCCCGTCCGGGTGGCGGTCGGGGCCGAGAACGTGGTGCGGGACTGCAGGCGAATGCAACGCGAGTCGGCTCCGATGCGTGATCTCGCCTACGTCAGCCTGTCGGCGATCCAGCGGTCGGTAGGCTCCGGCACGCTGTTCGACACCCTGTTCGTGTTCGAGAACGCGCCGATGTCCGACATCCTGCGCCCCATCGACATGGCGGACGGCGTTCGGGTGCGGCCGATGACCTCGCAGAGTTTGACGCACTATCCGCTCGCGGTGACCTCGTTCCTGTACGAAGGGCAGCTGGTGGTGACGGTCGAGGCGGTGCAGGCGGCACTGCGCGGCCTGTCCGGACCCGGCATCGGGGCGCGGTTGCTCTCGGTGCTGCGGCAACTGCCCGCGATCGGCGAGCGGGGGCCCGACGCGCTCGATGTCCTGCTGCCGGGCGAGACCGCGCCGCCACCGGCGCCGATCGCCGCCGACGTGCGCGGTGTGACCGTGTGGGAGCTGTTCGCGCGCCAGGTCGCCGCCACGCCGGACGCGCTCGCCCTCAGCACCGAAAACGATCGCTACACCTATCGCGAACTCTTCGATGCCGCAGGGCGATTGGCGAGCGCGCTGGTCGCACACGGGGCCGGTCCGGAAGAGGTCGTCGCCTTGGCGCTGCCGCGTTCGGCGCAGTCGATCGTGGCGATTCTCGCCGTGCTGGCGACCGGTGCGGCGTATGTGCCCGTGGATGTCACGCTGCCCGCGGCCCGTATCGAATCGATCGTGCGCCGGTCCCGTCCGCGCTCGATCCTGGTCGACGGCTCGGGACTGTCCGCGCTCGACGAGATCGCCGAGCGCCCGGAAGTGCTGGTAGTGAACGGACTCTCCGACGGGCTTCCGGTGCTCGCGCCCGCGCCCGGCCACCCCGGCCAGGCCGCCTATCTGATCTTCACCTCCGGCTCCACCGGCGAACCGAAAGGCGTCGTCGGCACCCATGCCGCGCTGGCCGCGTACTTCGCCGACCACCGCGACCGGGTGTACCGGCCCGCGGTGGCGCGGCTCGGGCGGCCGTTGCGGATCGCGCACGCCTGGTCGCTCAGCTTCGACGCCTCCTGGCAGCCGCTGATCGGACTGCTCGACGGACATGCAATCCACCTGTTCGACGCCGAGGAGATGCGCGACGCGCGACGCCTGGTCGACGGCATCGTCCGGCACGGGCTGGACATGATCGACACGACCCCGTCGATGTTCACGCAGCTGGCAGCGGCCGGACTGGTCGAGGCGGGCGTCACGCCGCTGTCCGTGCTGGCGCTCGGCGGCGAGGCCATCGGTGTGCCGCTGTGGAAACGGTTGTGCGCCCTGCCCGGCACCGCCGTGCACAACTGCTACGGCCCCACCGAGACGACGGTGGAGGCGGTGGTCGCGGCGGTGCGCGATGGCGATGCCGAACCGGCTATCGGCGCGCCGGTCACCGGAATGACCGGCTACGTGCTGGATTCGCGGCTGCGCCAGGTGCCGATCGGCGTCGTGGGCGAGTTGTACCTCTCCGGCGCTCAGGTGGCGCGTGGTTACGTCGGTATGCCGGGAACCACCGTGGGCCGATTCGTCGCCGATCCACACCGTGCCGGTGAAAGGATGTATCGCACGGGCGATCTCGTGCGCCGCTTGCCCTCGGGCGATCTCGCCTACGTCGGCCGGGCGGACGATCAGGTGAAGATTCGCGGCTACCGGATCGAGATCGGCGATATCGAGACAGCTCTGCTCGCCTTGCCCGGGGTGCGGGCCGCGGCGGTCGTCGTGGTGCGCCGTACGGGTGGTCCGAGCCTGGCGGCGTTCGCGGTGGGCGACGGTCTCGACGCGGTGCGGCTGCGCGCCGCGCTGGCCGATCGGCTGCCCGGCTACATGGTGCCGAACCGGATCGTGGTCGTCGATCGGCTGCCGGTGACCAGCAACGGAAAACTCGATGCGAAACGGCTCGCGATGCTCGCCGAGGACCGGGCCGCCGGGCCGGGAGCGGAGACGGCGCGCACCGGCACCGAGCACCGTCTGTGCGCCGCGATCGCCGAACTGTCCGGCGGTCCGGTCCCGAGCATCGATGACGACCTGATCGGCCTCGGCATGGACAGCATCGTGGCGATCTCCCTGGTGAACCGGCTGCGGCGGGACGGCCTCTCGATCAGCCCGAAGGCGGTCCTCGGCGCCGCCACGATCCGGGAACTCGCCGCGCGGATCGACGCGGAAGCCGGTCGCGAACGCGCGACGAGTTCGGAGGGCTACGGGCCGGTCGGCCCGACCCCGATCGTGTCGTGGATGCACGAGTACGGGGGCTACCGCAGACTCACGCTCAGCAATCTGCTCGAGTTGCCCGACGGCGTCGACCAGGCCGGCCTGACGGCGGTGCTGCAGGCGTTGCTCGACGGACACGACATGCTGCGGGCCCGCTTCGTCACCACACCCGAGGGATACGACCTGCACACGCGCGGCCCGGGCAGCGTCCGAGCGCAGGACATCCTGTCCCGGGTCGAGGAAGGCGACGACTTCTACGCGACGCTGGCCGCACACGGCCGTGCGGCCACCGACGAGATCGACCCGTCCACCGGAGATCTGGTGCGCGCGGTGTGGTTCACCAGGTCCGGCGCTCCGGATGTGCTGCTGCTCACCATCCACCACCTGGCCGTCGACCCGGTCTCCTGGTACGTCATCTCCGCCGACCTCGCCGCGTACTGGGCCGAGGTGCTCGCGGGACGGACGCCTGTCCCGGCGGTCGAGCACACCGGCTACCGGCAGTGGGCCCGGCTGCTGCGCGAACGCGCGGGCGCCGAGGCGGTCACGGCTCAGCGCGCCTACTGGACGCGCCAGGTCACCGCGCCGGACCCGGTGCTGGGCGCGCGGCTGCCCGATCCCAGGGCCGACACCTGGGCTTCCTACCGGGTCCATCCCGTGCCCACCCCGGCCGAGACGAGCGCGGCCATCCTGAACAGTCTCGGCGGCGGCGCGGCGGGAGTCCGCGAGTTCCTGCTCGCCGCTTTGACGATGACGCTGGCGAGCTGGCGTCTGGAACGCGGTCAGGACCCCAGGGCGGGCGCGTATCTGGCGCTGGAAGGACACGGCAGAGAGGACGCGGTGCTCGGCGCCGACGTCGACAGCGCGCACACCGTGGGCTGGTTCACCAGCATCGTGCCCGCCCGGCTCGGAGCGGGCGCCGAGAGCGTGGATGTGGCCACCGCGCTGACCGATCCGGCACGGGCCGCCGCACTGCTCGAACACGTCGCGGCACACCTGGCCGAACAGCCGACCGGCGGCGTGGACTTCGGCGTGCTGCGTTACCTCACGCGAACCCCCGAACTGGTCGATGCGCCGCAGCCGCAGGTGCTCTTCGACTACCTGGGCCGGTTCGACCTGGCCGGTGCGGGACGGCCGTGGGCGCCGATCCCGGATCTGGCTTTGCACGAGTGCCTTCCGCTCGTGGCGGAGCCCGACTTCCCGCTGCGCTATGCGCTCGACGTCGTCTCGGCGGTGCGGACCACCACCGAGGGGCCGCAGCTGGTCACCATGCTCCGCTGGAGCGAGGCGGTGTTCACCGTCGCGGACGTCGACCGGCTCGCCGAGCTGTGGCACGACGCCGTCGTGGCCCTCGCGCGCGCGATCTCCGTGGTGACCGTCGGCGCCGACTGACCGCGATCGCCAGCCACTCAGCCCATCCGAACCCAGTCCGAAGGACCCACCATGTCAGACGAGATTCTCGAGCGGCGCAAGCGGCTGCTGCAGCAGCGACTGCGTGAACAGCAACTCGCGCCCGCGCCCGCGCGACCCGCGCGCGGCAGGCGCCCCGGCGATCCGGCTCCGCTCTCGTCCGCGCAGCAGCGGATGTGGTTCGTACAGACGGTCGCGCCGGAGGACACCACGCTCAACGTCTGCGTCGGCTACCGACTCGACGGTCCGTTGGACAGCGCACGGTTGCGCGCCGCCTTCGACACCGTCGTGGCGCGGCACGAGATCCTGCGCACCACCTATCACGTCGGCGCGCACGGCGAGCCGTATCAAACGGCACACGCCGAACTGGGGCCGGTGTGGCAGCAGCAGGATCTCACGGATCTCTCCGAGGAAGGCCGAGGCAGGCGACTCGAGGTTCTGGCGAGGCGGGAGTTCGCGCGTCCGTTCGACCTGACCTCCGAGTCGCCGCTGCGAGTGACGTTGGCGCGCACCGGTCCGGACGAACACGTGCTCGTGCTGACGATCCACCACATCGCTTGGGACGACGACTCCTGGTCGGTCTTCTTCGCCGAGCTCAATGCCGCCTACCGCGGTGACCCGCAGGCGGAGATCCGTGCGCAGTACGTGGACGTGTCGCTCGCCGAGCGGCCCGCCGAAGACGACGCCGACCTGGCGTACTGGCGCGAGCGGTTGACCCCGCTCCCGGAGCGGCTCGAGTTGCCCGGAACGCTCGCCGGTGGCGCGGCTACCCGCAACGCCGACAAGTGCGTGCTGCCCTTGCCCCAGGAACTGCTGGACCGGGTCACCGAGGTCGCGCGCGACCGTTCGGCCACCCCGTTCATGGTGCTGCTGGCCGCCTTCCAGGCGCTGGTCCAGCGGTACACCGCGGCGACCGACTTCCTCGTCGCGGTACCGGTGACCGACCGCCGCGGTAGCGACGCCGAGGCGCTGATCGGCTATTTCGGCAACACGCTGCTGTTGCGCGCCCGAATCCGTCCGGGGCGCAGCTTCGCCGAGCTGGTCGACGTGACGAGGGACGCCGCACGCGACGCGTTCGCGCATCAAGGGATCGGCGTCGAACGGGTCGTCCGCGAGGTGAGTTCGGACCGGATCGCGGGCAGTGACGGCCTGGCCCAGCTCGTGCAGCTGAGCTTCAGCGTGCGCGGCGGGGCGAACGGGTTCGATCTCGCCGGGGTCCGCTCCACCGAGCTGCCGTGGGGAAGCACGGTCGCGCAGGAGCCGCTGGGACTGATGGTCGTCCTCGACGACGCGGGCGCGCGCGTGGAGGCCACCTACCTCGTCGACGAGCTGGACCGGTCGGTGGTGGCGCAATTGCTACGCCACTACCTGGCATTGCTCACCGACGCGATGCGCGATCCACGGCAGCCGGTCCGCGCGATCGACATGCTCGGCGCCGCCGACCGAGCGGACATCGTCGCGGCATCGCACGGTCCGCTCGTCGACGCGCCCGCGACAACGCTGGTCGAGCTGGTGCAGCGGCAGGCCGCGGCGACCCCCGATCGCGTCGCGGTGGTATCCGACGAAGCCGAACTCACCTACGGCGAGCTGAACCGGCGGGCGAATCGCCTGGCGCACTGGCTGATCCGGCGCGGCGTCGGCGCCGAGCAGCTCGTCGCGCTGCGCATGGCGAACTCCATCGAATTCATCATCGCGAGCCTCGCGGTACTGAAGTCGGGCGGCGCGTACCTGCCGATCGATCCGGCCTATCCACCGGACCGCATCGACTATCTGCTGTCGGACGCGCGTCCGGCGCTGTCGTTCGACGCCGAAGCGATCGCGGCGGCGATGACCGAGGCGGTCGACGCGCCGGACACGAATCCCACGGACGCCGAACGCGAGTCGCCGCTGCGCCCGTCGAACATCGCCTACGTGATCTACACCTCGGGCTCCACCGGACAGCCCAAGGGCGTGCCCGTGCCGCACGACGCGATCGCCGATCACCTGGTGAACTTCGCCGCCGACTGGGACGCCAGCGTCCCGGAGCGGGTGTTGCAGGCCACCTCGGTGAGCTTCGACGCGTCGCTGGCCGACATCTTCCTGCCGCTGATCGCGGGCGCGAGCATCGTCGTCCCGAAACCGAACGCCTACCGCGATATTCCGTACGTCGCCGAGCTGATCGCTCGTCACGGGATCACCGTGCTGCACATGGTGCCCTCGCTGCTGGCCACTTTCCTCATGCTTCCCGAGGCGAACGACTGGCGGGCGTTGCGGCATGTGCCGGTCGGCGGCGAGGCGCTGCCCGGCGAGATCGCCGACCGGTTCGCCGCGCAATTCGACGCCGACCTGCGCAACCACTACGGGCCGACGGAAGCGGTGGTGTGCTCGACGTCCATGCCGGTCGACGGGCCGCAGGGCACCAGGATCGTGCCGATCGGATTCCCCAACCGCAACGTCTACGTCTACCTGCTCGACGACTCGCTGCGGCTGGTCCCGCCGGGCGTGATCGGCGAGATCTACTTGGGCGGACGCCAGCTCGCGCGCGGTTACCTGGATCGGCAAGCCCTGACCGCGGAGCGGTTCGTCGCCGACCCCTTCCTACCCGGCGGCAGGCTGTACCGCACCGGCGATCTCGCCCGGCGCACCGCCGAAGGCGAGATCGAATTCGTCGGCCGTGCCGACGAACAGGTGAAGGTGCGTGGCTTCCGCATCGAACTAGGTGAGGTGGAGGCGGCGGTGGCCGATCACCCCGGCGTCGCGCAGTGCGTCGCGATCGTCACCGAGCACGAGCGGCTCGGCCCGATCCTGGCCGCGTACCTGGTGCCCGCGCCGGGAAGCGAGATCGACCTCCAGCAGGTGCGCGCGACGGTCGCGGCGACGCTGCCCGAGCACATGGTCCCCGCGGCCTTCGCCGTGATCGATGAAGTGCCGTTGAGCGCCCACGGCAAGCTCGATCGCCGCGCGCTGCCGGAGCCGGTGCTGACTCGGACCCGCACGTATCGGGCGCCGGAAACGCCCACCGAGATCCGGCTCGCCGCGCTGTACGGCGAGCTGTTCGACACCGAGCGAGTTGGCGCCGACGACTCGTTCTTCGAACTCGGCGGCCACTCCCTGCTCGCGGCCCGGCTGGTCGCCCTGGTGCGCGACACGTTCGGGATCGATATCGACGTGCGCGCGGCGTTCGACACCCCGACGGTCGCCGGGCTCGCCGCGCATCTGGTCGCCCGGTACCACGATCGGTTCGGCGAGAACCTCGACGAGGTCGTTCCCACCGGCCTGCCCTCCGGTGACAACGCCGCGATGCCGACGAAACGACCGCGCCCCGAACGTATTCCGCTGTCGTACTCGCAGCGGGCGCTGTGGCTGCGGCGCAAGCTGGAAGGCCCGTTCGGGTGGGAGAACTTCCGGTTCGCCATCCGCTTCGACGGCGAACTCGACATCGCCTCGCTCACTGCGGCGCTCGGCGACGTCATCGCCCGTCACGAGTCGTTGCGCACCAGCTTCCCGGAACACGAGGGCACGCCGTACCAGCGGGTGGCCCCGGCGGGACCGGTCGAGTTGCCCCGCACCGCGCTCGACGGCGCTCGCCTGGACGAGGCGCTGGCGGCCGAGGCGAACCATGTGTTCGACCTGGCCGGGGAGTCGCTGCTCCGCTTGCGCCTGTTCGTCCTGGACGAGCGCACCCACGTGCTGTCGGTGCTGACCCATCACATGGTCACCGACCGGGAATCGTGCCGGGTCTTCCTCGAGGACCTCACCGTCGCCTACCGCGCGCGGGTGAGCGGCACGGCTCCGTCCTGGCCGGAACCGGCGCTGCACTTCGCCGACTTCGCGGTGTGGCAACGCGATACCTTCGACCACGCCCCCGGCCGCGACGATCTGAGCGAATACGGCAAAGCGCGACTCGACTACTGGCGCGCGGCCTTGGCGGGCCTGCCGGTGGAGATCGCGGTCGGCCACGACCGCCCGCGTCCCGCGCGGCTGGGCCATGCCGGTGTCAGCGCGACCCGGATCGTCGCGGCCGAGACGTGGCAGGCACTGCGATCGCTGGCGGAGACGACCGGCGCGACCGAGTTCATGCTGTGCCAGGCAGCGGCCGCGGTGCTGGTGCACACCCTCGGCGGCGGTGACGACGTGCCGATCGGCGCGACGGTCGCCAATCGGCCCTGGCGGTCGGTGGACCGGCTGATCGGCCTGTTCGCCGACATGATGGTGCTGCGCAACGATCTTTCGGGCGACCCGTCGCCGCGAACCGTGCTCCAGCGGGTGCGCGAATCGGCGCTCGGCGCTCTCGGCCACCAGGACGTACCGTTCGAGCGGATCGTGGAAACGCTCAACCCGCCCCGGGTACTCGGCCGCAATCCGCTGTTCCAGGTGATCATGCAGTTCGGGCACACCGCGCCGACCGTCGGCTTCACCGCCGAGACCACGCTGACCCCGCTCACGCCGCGGTACGACGCCGCGTTCATGGACTTCCACCTGGATTTCCTCGTGGAACCCGGTGGCGAGTTGCTGGTGCGGGTGGTGGTCAACTCGGAGCTGTACGACCCGGCCTCCGGTGAGGAATTCGCCGACACGCTGGTGCGGATCTTGACCGCGTTCGCCACGAAACCCGATACCGCGGTGCGGGAATCGAATCTCGCGCCGCAGGGCTGGGACACCGCGCGTACCGTTGTGCGCCACGCGGCGTCCGAGGCCACGGTCGGCGAGGCCGAGGCGGGCCCGCCGCAGACCGAGACCGAGCGCGCTCTGGCGGCGCTGTTGGAGGAACTGCTGGAAATCACCGACGTGGACCGCACGGACGGATTCTTCGCGCTCGGCGGAGACAGCGTCATCGCGATCCAGTGGGCCGCGCGAGCGGGCGAGGCGGGCCTGGCGCTCACCCCGCAGCTGATCTTCGAGCACTTCACGCTGCACGAACTGGCGGCGGCCGTCGACGCGGCCGCCGATCGGGCGGCGGGCGCGCCGGCGCCGGAGGAGCACCGGTACGAGCCGATGTCGGCCTCGGGCCTGTCCGGTGACGCGTTGGCCATGCTGCGCGAATCCTGGTCCGCGCAACGCTGATTCGGGTGAGCCGGTCACGGTCGCGCACCGCGACCGGCGCACTGCCATTGGACCTGGGGGCAGCGACGATTAGGGTTGCACCTCGATGGATTCGGTGTCTGTTTGGATCATGTTCCCGGTCATTCTGACTATCGCGGCGATCACGGTCGGCCGGTGGTTCCTGGTCGCGGACAGTGTCACCGATCGCATGATCAACCATGCGTGGGCGTGGAATCTGTGCGGTCTGGCGCTCTATGTCGCCGCCGCGGCGGCAGGGGCCGCGCAACTCGGGCAGCGACTGTTCCTGTGCTGCGGACTGATGACCACCGCCGTCGTCCTGGTGCTCGCGCAACTGGCGGCGGGTGCGGACCCCGAGGTCATGCTGCGACGGCAGAAGATCTACGCCGCCGTCGCCGCCGTGAGTTCGATTCTGACATTGATCTTTTCGCCCTTCGCCCGGAACGTGCTGCACGTCGGTTTGGACGAGATCGTGTGGACGTTGTCGGAGCTGCCCATGGTGGCCAGCGGATATCTGGTCGCACATGCCAGTCTCCGAGAGCTGCGCACCGCCGCGCGGATGACGAAGGAGAAGCTGACGTATTCGGCGCTGCTGTTCCTCGCGGTCTATTGGGCCGCGGCGGCAGTGGTCACCGTGGTCCGCGCGCTCTTCGGCGTCCCGCCGAGCCATCCGGGGAACGTGCTGGCGAACTCGTCCTTCTTCTGTGTATTGATCATCGCGACGCTCACGGCGATACCGCTTTTCACCGCCGTGCTGACGCGCGCGGGGCTGGACAAGACCGGTCGGCGCTGCCGCCGTCTGCGTCCGCTGTGGTGTGACCTGACCGCCGCCGTCCCAGAGGTCGTGTTGAGTCGGTCCGACGACGGAGACGGCGGCGCGGCGTCCCGGCTCTATCGGATGACGGTGGAGATCCAAGACGCGCTTTTGCATTTGAAGCCGTATATGCCGTCGCCCGCGCCGGGGCGGGAGGCCGCCGACGCGGGTCACGGCGTCGGCGATTACGCCCGTCAGATCGCCCACGCCATCCGGTCTCGAGCCGCCGGGCTGCGTCCGGTCGCACCGACCGCTCCGTTCGCCGCCGTGGCGACCGGTGGTCACGATCGTGCCAACGGCTTGCGGCAATTACTCGAATTGGCGCGGGAATGGCCGAAAGGACGGGCCGATGTAGGTTAGGCATACCTATTTAGGGTCGGCTAAGCTGTGCCCCAGCAGTCCAGACCGCCGGATCCGGCGGCAGACAAGGAGTGGCAGCGCGATGGAGTCGACACAGCGTCGGGCAGAAGGAACGGTGGACATCGGCCGGGAGGAGATCCGGTCCGCGGTGGCCGACCAACTGGGCCTCGCCGCCACGGAGATCGCCGATCACGACGACCTCATCCAACTGGGGCTGGACTCGATTCGCACCATGAAGCTCGCGGGCGGCTGGCGCAAACGCGGCGCCGACATCAACTTCGCTCAGCTGGCGGCCAGCCCTACGGTGGCTTCCTGGCACGGTCTGCTCGGCGCGAGTGCGGTCGGGCGGGCGGCAGGCCCGGTGACTGTCGTGCCGGTGGCGAGCGCGGACGACGAAGCGGCGCCCTTCCCCTTGGCCACCATGCAGCACGCGTACTGGATCGGCCGCTCCGACGAACAAGAGCTCGGCGGCGTCGCGGCGCACCTGTACATCGAATTCGACGGCGGCCGTATCGATCCGGAGCGGCTGGAGCGCGCGGTGGCCGATCTGGTCGCCACCCATCCCATGCTGCGCACCAGGTTCCTGCCGGATGGCACCCAGCAGACCATGACCGCCCCTGGTAGGCCGGTGTTCGAGGTCGTCGACCTGCGTGATCGGTCGCCCGAGGCGGCCGACGCCGCGCTCGCCGAGCTGCGTGACCGCAAGACCCACCAGCGTCTGGCCATCGAAGACGGTCAGGTCATCGATGTCACGCTCACCTTGCGCGACGCGGACCGCAGTCGACTGCACCTGGATGTCGACATGCTCGCGGGCGACGCCATGAGCTACCGGGTCCTGATCGCCGATCTGGCCGAGCTGTACCACGGGAGGGCCGTGCCGGTCCCCGGCTACACCTATCGCAGGCACCGCACCGAGCACCAGGGGGACGGCGCCGCTCGCGAGCGCGACCGGCAGTGGTGGCAGGAGCGGCTGCCGGAACTGCCGGGCGCGCCGGAACTTCCCACCGTGCCGGTGAGTGAGCGCACCGACCCGAATCGCACCGTGCGTTACGACCACTGGCTGGAGCCGGAAGCCAAACAGCGGTTGCTCGCCGCCGCACACGAGCGCGGCATCACTCCGGCCATGGCGCTGGCCGCGGTATTCGCCGAGACCATCGGCGGTTGGTCAGCGCAGAGCCGATTCCTGCTGAATGTGCCGCTGTTCCACCGGGATACGGTGCACCCCGACATCGATCGGGTGATCGGCGACTTCACGTCCTCGATCATGCTGGAGGTGGACGTCACCGACAGCATGTCGGTCACCGAGCGCGCCCGCACGTTACAGCGCGGCATGCACGAAAGCGGTGCGCATACCGCGTATTCCGGGCTCGAAGTGCTGCGGGATCTGGGTAGGCATCGCGGTGAACCCGTGCTGGCCCCGGTCGTCTACACCAGCGCGCTGAACTTGGGCGAGCTGTTCGCCGACACGGTCACCGAGACCTTCGGCGAGCCCGTGTGGATCATCTCGCAGGGCCCGCAGGTACTGCTCGACGCGCAGGTCACCGAGGTCCGCGGCGGGCTGCTGTTGAACTGGGACGTGCGCGCGTCGGCCTTCCCCGACGGCATGATCGACGCCATGTTCGCCTGGTACCGCGCGGCGATCGGGCGGCTCGGTGACGGGGCGGCAGGGTGGAACGCGGAGGCCGCCGTGCGGCTGCCGGTCGACCAGGCCGCGGTGCGCGCCGCGGTCAACGCCACCGACGGCCCGGTCAGCGGGCGGTCCCTGCACCAGGGGTTCTTCGACAACGCGGCGGCGAATCCCGAAGCGCCCGCCGTGGTCTGGGGCCTGGGCGACGGCCGAGGCGCCTGGAGCTACGGGGAGTTGGCCGCTCGCGCGCTGGCGGTGGCGGGGGCCTTGCGCGCCGAGGGCGTGGAGCCGGGCGACGCGGTCGCCGTCGCGTTGCCGAAGGGGCCGGACCAGGTCACCGCCGTGCTCGGTGTGCTCGCCGCCGGGGCGACCTACGTGCCCATCGGATTCGATCAGCCTGCAGGCCGCCGGGCGGAGATCCTCCGCACCGGCGGTGTCCACGCGGCGCTGACGGTCGAGGGCGCGGACCTGGGCGCACCGATCACGTGCCTGTCCATCGACGCGGCCAGTGCCTATCCGGAGCCGCTCGCGGCCCCCGTCTACCCGGACACCGGCGATATCGCCTACGTGCTGTTCACCTCCGGATCGACCGGCGTGCCCAAGGGTGTCGAGATCCCACACCGTGGCGCGATGAACACCATCGACGCGTTGAACGAGTGGTTCGGCGTCGGCGGCGCCGACCGCTCGCTGGGCCTGTCCGCCCTGGAATTCGACCTCTCGGTCTACGACATCTTCGGCTTGTTCGCGGTGGGCGGCGCGGTCGTGACCGTCGATCCGGAGCAGCGCGCCGACCCGTCCAGCTGGGTGGAACTGCTGCGCACACATCGGGTCTCGATTCTCAACTGCGTGCCGAGCATGCTGGACATGATCCTGGAGATCGGCGGTGATCAGCTGGGCGATTCGCTGCGCGCGGCCATCCTCGGCGGGGACTGGGTCGGTGCGGATCTCGCTCGCAGGCTGTCGGCGCAGGCGCCGGGTTGCCGATTCGCCGGACTCGGCGGCGCGACCGAGACCTCCATCCACACCACCATCTGCGAGGTGACGGGTGAACCGCCCGCGCACTGGGCGACCGTGCCGTTCGGCGTTCCGTTGCGCAACGTCCGATGCCGCGTCGTCTCTCCCGCGGGCCGCGACTGCCCGGACTGGGTGCCGGGCGAACTGTGGGTCGGCGGCGTCGGTGTCGCCGCCGGCTACCGCAACGACCCGGAGCGCACCGCGGAACGCTTCGTCGAACACGACGGCATCCGCTGGTACAAGACCGGCGATATGGCCAGGTACTGGCCCGACGGCACGATCGAATTCCTCGGCCGTGCCGACCACCAGGTCCAGATCCGCGGATACCGGGTCGAACTCGGCGAGGTCGAGGCCGCGTTGCGCACGGTGCCCGGCGTCCGGCACGCCGTCGCGGCGGTCGTCGGTGCGGGCGCACCCAAGCTGGTCGCCGCCGTCGCGGGTGACCTGGACGAGATCGGCGACATCGCTACGGCGCTCGCGGACCTGTTGCCCGGCTACATGATTCCCGTTCGGATCGAGCTCCTCGAGCAGATGCCGTTGACCGCCAATGGGAAATTGGACCGCCGCGCCGTGGTCGCCCTGCTCGAGCCAGGGGTGGGGGAGGACCGGGAGACCGCCCCACGCGACGACGTGGAGGCCGCGCTCGCCGACATCGTCGCGACCGTCCTCGGCATCGATGCGATCGGCGTGCACGACGACTTCTTCGGCCGCGGCGGCGATTCCGTGCTCGCCACGACCGTCATCGCCCGCGTGCGCGAGTGGTTGCAAGCCGAGCACGCGCTGGTCGCGGACCTGTTCGCCGCACGCACCGTCGCCCGGCTGGCCGAGTGCCTGCGGGAACGCGAGATTCGGCACGGCGCGGACGGCAGGCTGTCCGCGGTGGCCCGGCTCTACCTCGAGGTCGCCGCGATGACGGACGAGGAGATCCTCGCGCAGACGTGAAAGCGGTTGGCAGGCAGCGCGGTTGTCCACGACGCACCGATCGGTGAGCGCGCCCGGCGGTCTTCGGTCCGCAGGCGGACCTGTGGACTGTCCGCGCTCCTCTCCGGATCGACCCTGATGAGGGGCGTCGCCGCAGGCTCGCGTCGCCCCAGCGCGGACGCCGCTCCGAGCGCGCGGGCGCAGTCTGTCGCCGTGGACGCGGTCGAGTGGGTCATTCCCACACAGCCGATCGGGTCCCGCTGTGGACATGCGGCGGCGGGCAAGCAGCGCGTACCACCGCTTGCCGGGCCGAGTCGACTGACGCGGCGGCTATTTCGCCGCAGCGGCGAAGGCGGGTTCCAGCTTGTCGAGGATGTACGGCACCGAGAGCGCCGTCGGCGTGTTCACGGCGCTGATCTCCTGGGTGGTGAGGAACACGACCGAGCCCTTCTTGACCGCGGGCAGGTCGGCGTAGCCGGGTAGCTGCCGGAACTTCTCGTCCAAGCCGGGGGCGTAGCCGGCCAGCAAGAGATCGGCGGTCAATTCGTCGACCCGCTCCGGGGACAGGGCCAGCCTGCCCTGATTGGCGGGCAGGTCGGTGAGGTTCTTCGGAATGCCGAGACCCAATTGGGTGAAGACCTTCGACGATCCGTCGTCGGGGTCGGTCAACACCATGAGCTGTGCCGGACCGGCCAGCCAGGTACTGGCGAACGTCTTGCCCTTCAATCCGGGGTTCGCGGCGGCGATCGCGGCGACCTTGTCATCCACCTTCGCGATCACCTTGCTCGCCTCGTCCGGCTTGTGCAGCACCTTGCCGAGGGTGGTGATCTGGTCCTGCCAGGGCGCTACCGCCGCTTTGCTCAGGGCGGGCAACGTGGGCGCGACGCGAGAGAGTTCGTCGTAGGTCTTCTGGTCGGCGATGAACGGATCGACCAGGATCAGGTCCGGCTCCAGCGCGGCGACCTGTTCGGCGAGGTTCCCAGTGCTGGTGAGCGCCTTCGCCGATGCGAGGCTCCCCGGCTCCCACGGCGGGGTGCTCTTGGAGGCGATCGCGACATTGTCGAGGTATCCGACGGGCACCACGCCGAGCGCGAGCGTGGTGTCCAGCCACTGGTTGCCGAGGGCGACGATCTTGTTCGGGGTGCCTTCGACGGTCGTCTCGCCGCGGGCGTGGTGGATGGTCACCTGTTCGCCGCCGGACGCCGAGTCGTCCTCCGCCGATCCGCACGCGGCCAGGCCGAGGGCGAGGACTCCCGTCAGCACCGTCAGCGCCGCCCGCGACCAACGGCCGCGCGTCCGAACAGAGTTCATCTGCCGCACCTTCCTTCCAAGCAAGCTAGCCAAGGCTAACCTATGTAGCTCCCGGGTGGTATCGGTGCTCGGCGGATGCGGCTCCATTTGATGGTTACATCGGCTAACTATATAGTTTGCCGTGGTAACTATCTGGTGAGGGGCTGTCCGTGACGAATCCATCCATCGAAGTCGATCCGGGTGATGTCCGAACCATCCGGCGCCGGTTGCGCTACGACCGGGACCATCCGCGCTACAAGTGGATCGTTCTGACCAACACCACGCTGGGTGTCCTGCTCACGGCGATCAATTCCTCGATCGTGCTGATCTCGCTGCCCGCGATCTTCCGCGGCGTCGGGCTCAACCCACTCGAGGCGGGCAACGTCGGGTACCTGCTGTGGATGCTGATGGGTTACCTGCTCGCCACCGCCGTGCTGGTGGTGATGTTCGGGCGGCTCGGCGACATCTTCGGCCGGGTGCGGGTGTACAACCTGGGCTTCACCATCTTCGCGCTGTCGGCGGTCGCCTTGTCCTTCGATCCGTGGCACGGGGGCGCGGGCGCGTTGTGGATCATCGTCTGGCGCGTCGTCCAGGGTGTCGGCGGCGCGATGCTGACGGCCAACTCCTCGGCGATCCTCACCGATGCCTTCCCCGCGAGCCAGCGCGGCACCGCGCTCGGCATCAACATGGTCGCCGCGGTGGCCGGTTCGTTCTTCGGCCTGCTCATCGGCGGCGTGCTGTCGGAATGGGATTGGCGTGCGGTGTTCTGGGTCAGTGTCCCGATCGCCGTTCTCGGCGCGGTCTGGTCCTATCGTTCGCTGCACGAGGTCGGCATCCGGACCTCGGGCAAACTGGACTGGGCGGGCACCATCACCTTCGGTCTCGGACTCACGGCGCTGCTCACCGGCATCACCTACGGCATCCAGCCCTACGGCGGCCACGCGACCGGCTGGACGAGCCCGTGGGTGCTGGCCGCTGTACTCGGCGGCCTTCTCCTGCTGGTCGCGTTCTGCGTAGTGGAGACGAGGGTCCCCGATCCGATGTTCCACCTGGGCCTGTTCCGCCACCGCGCCTTCGGTCTCGGCAACTTCGCCAATCTGATGGTCTCGATCGGACGTGGCGGCATGCAGTTCATGCTCATCATCTGGCTACAGGGCATCTGGCTTCCGCTGCACGGGTACGACTTCGAGTCCACCCCGCTGTGGGCAGGCATCTACCTGCTGCCGTTGACCATCGGCTTCCTCGCCGCAGGCCCGATCTCGGGCTGGCTGTCCGATCGCTACGGGCCCCGGCTGTTCACCACCGGAGGCGCGTTGCTGACCGGCGCGACCTTCATCTTGCTGCTGCTCATCCCGGTGAACTTCGACTACTGGCTGTTCGCGTCGATCACCGTGCTCAACGGCATCGGCAGCGGGCTGTTCTTCTCGCCGAACACCGCCGCCATCATGTCCAGCGTTCCCGCCGCCCAGCGCGGCGCGGCCTCCGGGATGCGCGGCACCCTCTTCAACGGCGGCAACGCGCTGTCCATGGGAATCTTCTTCTCCCTGATGGTCCTCGGACTGGCGGCGAGCCTGCCATCGGCGCTGGACTCCGGTCTGCGCGCACAGGGCGTCTCCGCTGGAGCCGCCGCCGAACTCGCCGGCATGCCGCCGGTGGCGAGCATGTTCGCCGCGTTCCTCGGCTACAACCCGATCCAGGAGCTGCTCGGACCGTCGGGTGAACTCGACAAGCCAGGCGTCAACGCCGAAACCCTCACGGGCCAGGAGTTCTTCCCGAACCTGCTCACCGGCCCGTTCCACTCCGGATTGCTCGTGGTGTTCGTCTCGGCGGCGGTGATGATGCTCCTGGCGGCCGTGGCGTCGTGGTTCATCGGCGAGAAGTACGTCTACGACGAGGCCGCCGAACTCGCCGAAGCCGATCGGGTCACGCAGGACGCGTCCGCCGCGGTGCCCGTGCGCTGAAACACCGCGGCGGTTTCGCGCCCGGGCTGGCCCCACGCCGAGCGACGGCATACGGTCGATCGCGATGAACGCTGTTCCGACTCCAGTGGTGCTGTCGGTTGTCGTATTCGTCGCGCTCATGACCGCCGGGCGGTGGGTGCTCGTCGACGAGACGGCTACCGATCGGCTGATCAACCGCACGTTCAGCTGGAACCTGCTAGGTCTGCTGCTGTACGAGGTGACCGTCGCGGTGGGCCGTCCCGAGTTCGGGCCGCGCCTCTACCTCGGCTGCGGTCTCCTGGCGCTCGGCAGTTTCTACGGGCTGGCCAGGCTTGTCGACGGTGCCGACGCGGCAACCGTCCACCTGCGTCAGCGGCGATACGATGCGACGGCGGTCGCTGCCGTTGTTTCGCTGATCGTCGCCACACCGATCCTGCGGTGGGCCTGGCAGTTGGACTATGTCGAAATCGTATGGACGATGTCCGCGCTCCCTGGAGGTCTCTGTGGGCTGCTCTTCGCCCGCGCCTGCGTTCGCGAACTGCGCGCCAGAGGCGTTTCGATCAGAGAGAAGCTGACGTTCGCGGTACTGCTGGCGTTCGCGACCTATTGGCTGATCTCGATGACGATCATGGTAGGTCGCGCGCTCACCGGTACGCCTCCGAGCCAGCCGGGCAAGGTGTGGGCCGTCGCGGCGGTTCTCACGTTCTCCGCCGTCACCCTGTTGACCATGATCCCCCTGGTCACGGCGCTGCTGGCGCGAACGGGCTTGGATCGGACCGGCCGTGACTGCCGTAGGTTGCGGCCGCTGTGGCGAGATCTCACCGCCGTGGTGCCGGAAGTGGTTCTGGCGGAGGACGGTTCCGCGCCGAGGGAAGCCACGTCCCGGCTCTATCGGATGACCGTCGAGATCTGGGATGCGCTGCTACACCTGAGACCGTATGTACCCGCTTTGTCCGAGGCCGGCTCGCCCGCCGGTCGCGACGATGCGCGTCGCTCTGCCCTCCAGGTCGCGCTGGCCGTGCGAGCCAAACGCGACGGTGACACACCCACTCCCGGCTCGATGGCTGCGGGCACGGCGCATGGGGAGGCTCGCGATCGCGCGGCGGAGTTCCGGTTCCTGCTCGAATTGGCGCGTGTATGGCCGGAAGCCGTCGCGGCCGTGGGCTATCGGTCGGACACGGCGCGGTTTTCCACAATCGCGGCGGTGTCCCGATAGCCGGACGTGTCTCGGCGACACGGCGAACCGACGGACATGATCGTTCCGCCCGGGCCACTCGGCGCCCGGATTCGGCTCCTACCGTATGTATCCCGGTCGGTACGTCATGGATCGGTCGCTCGCGCGGCCCGACCGCCGGGTGCGGGCAAGGCCGGCGGTGATCAGACCCCGCGGTGCTCGCACACGCGATCCATGCGCGAGCACCGATGGGGCGGATCACCGTGCGGTGACGGGCTCCTGGCGGGTCTCGTTGCGCAGGCCGACGGACATGATGTCGGAGGGTTCGTCGAGTTCGATGCGGTGCCAGCGGTTGCGGGGGACGACGAACGCGGTGCCCGCGGTCAGGCGCACCATCGTCTCGTCGTCGCCCGCGTGCTCCGGTCGCAGGTAGAGACGCAACGCGCCGGTCAGGCAGCACACCGCTTCGTCGCTGCCGGGATGGACTTCCCAGTGGTCGGCGTGCACGTCGGCATCGGATTCGACGTGGAACGTCGCGAGCTGCCAGTCGCCGTCGCCGGTGCTCATCCGTCGTTCACCGGCTGCTACGTGGCCGTCATGGCCGAAATGGATGGCGCGGTGGAACAAGTCGATCGGGGCCTGATTCATGATGCTTCCTCTCGTCGGATTGGATGAGACTTTCCGGGCCGATCAAGGGCGGTGCCGGAACGAAGTGGGGGAGTGGATCGCCGTGCGCGGCATGGATTCCGGCATCGGATCCATGCCGCACCAATGCGGATCGGCAGCAACGAGGTCCGGTGGTAGCGGCTCGGTGCGCGGTCAGTGCAGAGCACTCGGCGCAATCCGACCCGTCCGGGCTCTCGGGGCGGTTGCGCTGTCTTATGGTCGCGCGGCGGAAAATTCCTCGGATAGTTCGGCTTTAAGTCGAACCACGTCTGCTCTGTGCGTGGAAATCGTGCGGTGCGTCCTCGGCAGCACAGTCGCGGCGACGACGCTCGCAACGGCGAAAAGTCCCGCCGCGCAGCACAGCGCGAGGGCGTAACCGTCGTTCAGCGCCGCGGGCGCGACGCTGTCTCCGGTGCGCGCCGCCGCGACCGTGGCGAGTGCGGCCACCCCGACACATCCACCCAGCTGCCGCGCGCTGTTGAAGGCCCCGGAAGCCATTCCCGCTTCGTGGGGCGCGACGCCCATGTTCGCGGCGGCGGCCACGGGAGCCAGGCATAGTCCGAGGCCGAAGCCGCCCAGCAGCGAGGGTCCTAGAACATCGGCGAGGAAACTGCCGTCGGCGCTGATGAAAGCGAACCAGCCGATACCCGCAGTGGTGAGCACCCCGCCGATGACGAGTGCCGCTTTCGGGGACCGGCGGCCACCCACGCGAGTGGCGACCACCGTGCCGACGATGACACTGAGCGAGAACGGCACGAAAGCCGCACCCGCCGCGCCCGCGCTCATGCCCAGGACCTGCTGCTGGTACAGCGACAGCAGATAGAACGCGCTGAATTGGCCCGCCGCGGCCAAGAATACGAACACATTCGCTCCGGCCACCCAGCGGTTGCCGAAGAGTCCGAGCCGAACCAACGGTGTCGACGTACGCGCCTCGACCGCGAGAAACGCCGCGAGCAGCATCGCACCGGCCCCGAGTGTGAGGGCTGTGGCGGCGGAGAACCAACCGTGGTGTTCGGTCCGCACCACACCGACCACCAGCAAACCTATTCCGCCGGTGGCCAGGACGGCGCCCGGCACATCGACCCGCGCTCGCCCGCTCACTCGATCGGCCGCCACACCGGCCACCGCCGCGACCGATGCGATCACCACGATCGGGACGTTGACGAGCATCACCCAGCGCCAGTTGGCGTACTCGGTCAGCAATCCGCCCACCAGCACGCCGATCGCGCCGCCCGCCGCGTTCACCGCGCTCCACACGCCGAGCGCTCGCACCCGGGCGGGACCTTCCGGAAATGTCGTGGTCAACGTGGCCAAGGCGGCGGGCGCCACGGCCGCCGCCGCGAGTCCCTGGACGGCCCGCGCGGCGACGAGTTGCCATGGCTGCTGCGCGAATCCGCCCACCAGCGAGGCGAGGCCGAACATCACGAGCCCGCCGGTGAACAACCTGCGCCGCCCGAACAGGTCGCACGCCTTTCCGCCCAACAGCAGGAACCCGCCGAAAGTCAGCGCGTAGACGTGCACCACCCAGGCCAGATCGACCGGCGCGAAGCCCAGATCGGCGCGGATGGCCGGCAGCGCCACGTTCACCACCGCCATGTCCAACGCGACCATGAACTGCGCGACGGCCACCGCCGTCAGAGCGACGCCGGGCCGCCCGCGAGAGTTTTTATACATGTATAGAAAGTAACCGCGCGAGTCGCCCCGTGTCCACACCCGGTTCTGCGGATGGGCGAAGATGGACGGATGCCGAGTTCGTCGTCGCAGCCACAACGCACCGGCCGACCTGCGCGTATCTCCCGAGCGGAGATTCTCGCGGCGGCCAATTCGGTGATCGAGGCCGAGGGCGTGGCGAAGCTGACCATGCGCCGCCTCGCCGCCGAACTCGGCTGCACGCCGATGGCGCTCTACCACCACGTCCGGGACAAGGAAGACCTGCTGCGCCTACTGCTCAACGAGTACGCCGACCAGGTGGCGTGGCCGGACCTGCCGGAGGAGCCGCGCGAGCGCGTCCGCGTCGCGGCGCGCGCCATGCACGACGTGCTCGCCGCACGGCCGTGGATCGTCGAAATCCTCACCGCCGACGACCTTTTGGGAGTTTCGGCGCTCTGGGTCAGCGAATCCATCGTCGACGGATTCGTCGCGGGAGGTCTACCGCTGGACCGGGCCGCCCAGGCGTACCGCGTCATCTGGCATTACACGGCGGGCGACCTCATCGTGCGCGCCCGATCCGCCCGCAGGGCCGCGGAGGACCGCCCCACCTTCCGCGCACAAGTCTTCGCCGACCTCGACGCCGACAGCTTCCCCCGCTTGGCCGCTCTCGGTTCCGACTACCTGTCCCTGGCCGCTCAGGACACCTACGATCTGGGCCTCGGCGCGCTCATCGACGGTCTGCTCCGGTCCGCATAGCGATCGAGCCCGCCGCGACGGGCAGGCTCGAACCTCGCTTCGCTCAGAATGTCACCCGCTGATCGGGCGGCATGTACAACTTGTCGCCTTCTTTCAGCTCGAAAGCCCTGTAGAACTCGTCGAGATTGCGCACGACCTGATTGCAGCGGAATTCGTTGGGGGAATGGGTGTCGATGCTGAGATAGCGGACGGTGAGTTCCTTCGTCTGCTTCTCACGCCAGCTGCGGGCCCAGGACAGGAACATGGTGCGGTAGTCGGGATTGTCGATCCCGCGGCGCTTCTCGGCGATGCGGAAGGCGGCCAGCGTGATCTGCAGTCCGCGCAGATCGGCGAGGTTCTCGCCCAAGGTGAGTTCGCCGTTGACGTGCTGGCTCGGCTCCAGCCCCTCAGGGACGAGCGCGTTGTATTGGTCGACCAGTTGTTTGGCCTTGGCGTCGAACGCGGCGCGATCCTCTGGCGTCCACCAGTCGCGGCGGTTGCCGTCGCCGTCGTACTTGGAGCCCTGGTCGTCGAAGCCGTGGCCGATCTCGTGCCCGATGGTGGACCCGACCGCGCCGAAATTGACCGCGGGCAGAGCGTCCTTGTCGAAGAAGGGCGGCTGAAGGTAAGCGGCCGGGAAGACGATCTGGTTGGACGTCGCGGAGTAGTAGGCGTTCACCGTTTGCGGCGACATCCCCCATTCGGTCTTGTCGACGGGCGTGCCCAGGCGCGCGAACGTCCGCTTGACCTCGAACTCGTTGATGGCGAGCAACGACTCGATCAGCTTGCCCTTGGTGATCTTCAGCTTCGAGTAGTCGACCCACTTGTCCGGATAACCGATCTTGGGATCGATTTTGTCCAGCTTCGCCAGCGATGCCGCCCTGGTGGCAGGTGACATCCACGTCGAATTCGTGAAGTTCTCCCGGTAGGCCGCGATCACGTCGGCGAGCATCTCCTTGGCGCGATCCTTGGCTTCCGGCGGAAAATGCTTGGCCACATAGAGTTTCCCGAGCTGCTCGCCGAGCTTGTCGTCGACGATGCTCACGCCGTACTTCCAGCGTTCCGGGCGCTCGTCCTGTCCGTTGAGAATCCGGCCCTTGAAGTCGAAATTCGCGTCGTTGACGGCCTTCGGCAGATAGGGCGCGAACTCCCGCAACACGGCCAACTTCAAGTAGTCCCGCCACGTGGCGATGTCCACGTCGGTCCACAGCTGACCCGCTGCCGTGATGAAGGACGGCTGGTTGACCACGATCGTCGCGAACAACTCGCGTGGGCGGTCGGTGTTGCCCGCCAGCCACGGATCCCAGTCGAAGCCCGGGGCGAGCGCGGTCATATCGGTCCAGCTGTAGACGTTGTAGGTCGCGTCGGTGTCGCGGTTGCGTACGTTGTCCCAGTGCGCGGGGGCGATGCGCTTCTCCAGATCGAACACGCGCTGAGCGACACCGGCCGGGTCGGCCCAACCCGCGCCCGCGGCGACGCGCTCGAGGAAGGTGCGGTACTGCCCGAGCACCTCGGCGTATTCGGGCTTCCGGTAGTACTGCTCCCCGAGCCCGAGTCCGGACTGGCCGACCGAGGGGATGTAGGCGTTGGAATTCTTCCGGTCGACGCCGATGCCGAGCCCGATCAGCCCGCCGATCGGCAACTCGGCCATCACCTTGGCCAGCTCCGGCTTGGTGGCGGCGCCATCGATCTTGGCGAACAGCGGCGCCAGCGGCGTCATGCCGAGCCGCTCGATCTCGTCCCAGTCCACCCTGGCGTCGTAGAGATCCCTGATCTGCTGTTCTTCCGAGCCGGGCTTCGGGTCGTGGATACCGTCGATGATCTCGCGCAACTGCTGCTCGGTGCGCTCGCCCGCCTCGCTGCCCGAGCCGTAGCTGACCTTGTCCGGCGGCAGCTGGTACTCCCGCAGCCATTTCCCGTTGACGTGCCGGTACAGGTCGTCCTGCGGCCGTATCGTCTCGTCCGCTCCGCTGAGATCGACGCCGGTCAGCGTCCTGCTCGCGGGTTCGGTGTCGTCCGAACAGGCGACCAGCGCGGCGGCGGCCGGGACGGCTCCGAGGGCGATCAGGAAGGCACGACGATCCAGCTTCGCTGGCCGACCGGTAGATGTCACGAGAATCCTCTCCCCGACGCGGCGGTGCCGCTGGTGTACGAAGGCAGCCTTGCAGGACACGAGGCTACCGGCGCGGCGCCGGTCCGGCCCGGATTGGGGACGAGCGTCGTCGTGCGGGCCGGCGACCACCCCCGATTTGGGAACGACCTGCGGATTCCCATACACTAGACCGGTTGCCTGCGGGAGCTGTGCCCGCAATCCGGCAGTGAACCCCCAGTGGTTGGTTCCGCGTTTCTGGCTCGAACCGAGAAAACCGCTGGCAGGCGCGCGTCCGGAGGGCGACCGACCATGCCCGTCGGGTCGGCAATCCGGCGTGCACATACGTCCAGGTCAAGGAGGACGCTGAAGTGATTCAGCAGGAGTCGCGACTGCGCGTCGCCGACAACACGGGCGCGAAGGAGATCCTTTGCATCCGCGTTCTCGGCGGTTCGTCGCGTCGCTATGCCGGTATCGGCGACATCATCGTCGCTACCGTGAAGGACGCCATCCCCGGCGGCAACGTGAAGCGGGGTGACGTCGTCAAGGCCGTCGTCGTGCGCACCACCAAGGAGCGCCGTCGTCCGGACGGTTCCTACATCAAGTTCGACGAGAACGCGGCCGTGCTCATCAAGGCGGACAACGACCCGCGCGGCACCCGCATCTTCGGCCCGGTGGGCCGCGAGCTGCGCGACAAGAAGTTCATGAAGATCGTCTCGCTGGCCCCGGAGGTGCTCTGACATGAAGGTGCACAAGGGCGACACCGTGCTCGTCATCTCGGGCAAGGACAAGGGTGCCAAGGGCAAGGTCATCCAGGCCTACCCGAAGGAGAACCGGGTTCTCGTCGAGGGCGTGAACCGCATCAAGAAGCACGTCGCGAACTCCGCCAACCAGCGCGGCGCCTCCTCGGGCGGCATCGTGACCCAGGAAGCCCCCATCCACGTCTCCAACGTGATGGTCGTCGACTCCGACGGCAAGCCGGCCCGCGTCGGCTACCGGACCGACGAGGAGAGCGGCAAGCGGGTCCGGATCTCCCGTAAGAACGGGAAGGACATCTGACATGACCACGACCGAAAAAGTGCAGCCCCGGCTGAAGCAGCGCTACCGCGAAGAGATCAAGGACGCGCTGAACAAGGAATTCTCCTACGCCAACGTGATGCAGATCCCGGGCGTGGTGAAGGTCGTCGTCAACATGGGTGTCGGCGACGCCGCCCGCGACGCGAAGCTGATCAACGGCGCCGTCGAGGACCTGGCCCTGATCACCGGTCAGAAGCCGCAGATCCGCAAGGCGACCAAGTCCATCGCGCAGTTCAAGCTGCGTGAGGGCATGCCGATCGGCGCGAAGGTCACCCTGCGCGGCGACCGCATGTGGGAGTTCCTCGACCGCCTGGTCTCCATCGCGCTGCCGCGTATCCGCGACTTCCGCGGCCTGTCGCCGAAGCAGTTCGACGGCAACGGCAACTACACGTTCGGCCTGAGCGAGCAGTCGATGTTCCACGAGATCGACGTGGACCGGATCGACCGTCCGCGTGGTATGGACATCACCGTGGTGACCACCGCGACCAACAACGAAGAAGGCCGTGCCCTGCTCAAGCACCTCGGCTTCCCGTTCAAGGAGAACTGAGCACATGGCTAAGAAAGCACTGGTCAACAAGGCCAACGCCAAGCCGAAGTTCGCTGTCCGCGCCTACACCCGCTGCCAGCGCTGCGGCCGCCCCCACGCGGTCTACCGCAAGTTCGGCCTCTGCCGCGTGTGCCTGCGTGAGATGGCGCACCGCGGCGAGCTCCCGGGCGTGCACAAGAGCTCCTGGTGAGCTGACGCTCGGCTGAGCGTCGACAACTGAATTTCGAGCGAGGGCACGGACTCACCCGAGTCCGTGCCCTCGCTTGCATCCTTGATCATGATTTCACCACGACTGACTAGCTGGGCTTCGGGCATGACGATCCAGTCACCGGACCACTTGCCGCATGAGATGACCGAGGAGCAGTATCGCCGACTGCCGGAAGGTGTCGCGCGTGAGATCGAGGTTGTCCACGGACATGTGATCGTCTGCGAATCTCCGGTTCCTGAGCACAATCGCGTCGCACGCCGCTTGGCCAGTTCGATGGAGGAGTTGCCGAGCACCGAACCGTGCATCCGCGTCGAGACGGATATCGATGTGGTGCTGTGGCGGATACCGAAGTTCACGTTCCGGCGACCGGACGTAACGGTGTACTGCTGCTTGCCCGAGCGCGGAGCGAAGCTGGAAGCCGGCGACGTGCTGATCGTCGTCGAGGTGTCTTCACCGCCCACCGCCGCCGAAGACCTATTGGACAGGAAGGTTCAGTACGCGCGCGCAGGCATTCCGCTCTACTTGGTCGTTGTCCTCGACACCAAGTTCGACATCGAAGAGGTGCGGGAATTCCGCCTCGACGCCCACGCCGCCGAGTACCGTCTGCACCGTCTGCACCGTGACGGATTCGTCCGCCTGGAACACGTGGTGCTCGGCGACATCAGCTTCGCCGACCTGGTTCGGTAGTCGCTGGCCGCCAGTCCCTCGAGCCCTATCAGGACCGTCCGGGTGGCAACACGCGGACAATCCCGTGGATCCAGCGGCGACAGGCCGTTCGTGGAAGTTAGGCGTGAATCTTCCCTCCAGGGACCGCCGCCGGGACGCCGGAAAAGGCTCCCTCGGTCCGCGCGATTACCGACGGCGATCATCCGTTGGGTCGATAAGCCCGCCATTCGAAGCAGCGAGGGCAGATGTCGGCCTCCGCGTTTACGGACGGGCTCCGGGTCAGGCCGAAACCCGGTCGGCGGCGAGGAATTCGTCGACGAAGCCCAGCGCCCGGTTCTCCAACTCCGCGTAGTGCGCTTCGCGCGCCGCGCCGGTGAGGGCTTCGTCGAGTAGCAGGTTGCCCGCGGCATCCAGGCGCTGCCGCTTCTCTTCCGCGCCGGGCAACAATCCCACCGATGACCGCGCGAGTCCGCAGTAGTAGGCGATGCCGTCGTCGAGTTGCGCGCTGAGCGCATCCTGCATGGGTCCGACGAGCGCGTCGTCGTCTGCCACGCCCGCCAGTCCCAGCCACAGCATCCGCTTGCCCGCGAGCCGGGATTTGCTGCGTCCGTAGGCGAATCCGTAGTTCCACACCCGATCGATCCAGCCCTTCAGAATCGCCGGGACCTGCATCCAGTACACCGGGAACACTGCGACGATCACGTCGGCGCCGAGGATGCGCCCCATATGGCTCTCGACCTCGGGGGAGTAGGCCTTCTCCCGGTTGCCCCATTCCGGAAGGTCGGCGGCGGTCATCCGGGGATCGAAGTTCTCGGCGTGCAGGTCCAGCAGGTCGATCCGGTAGCCGTCCGTGGTGAGCCGCCGGATGGCCAGTTCGGCGATATGGGCGGTCAGCGAATCGGGCCGGGGATGGGCGACGACGACCAGCGCGGTGCGGGTGATCGCGGTGTCCACGGTCGGGTTGTGTGGCAAGGTGGCCTCCACTGTTGGTCCGGAGATTCGGACGATCGGTTGTTCGGTCCGGTTTCCATTCCATACCCTGAGCAGTGGACGATCTATGGGTGAAAATCTACATTTGATAGGAGTTCGTCTACACTCGACTGTGTGGATCCTCTGAGCAAACTGCTGGGCGGTATACGCGCCGAGGGAGCTGTGCTCACCACCGCGGTCTTGGAAGCACCGTGGAGCATCCGGTTCGCCGACGAGGCGCCGTTGACCATGGTCACCGTGCTACGCGGTGCGGGAACACTGCTGCTGCCGGGCGGTCTGGAACGTCGGATCACAATGGGGGACACCGCGATCGTGCGCGGCCCGCAACCGTTCGTTCTCGTCGACCGCGCCGATACTGTCGGCCTGCCGCACGAGGAATACGAGGTCGCCTGCTTCGCGCCGGACGCGAAATGCGATCCCGCGCTCGATGGCGGTCGGTGGGAGAACGACCTCACCGGTGAGACCGCTCTGATCGTCGGCGCCTATCGGGCTTCCGGCCGCCGCCACGAACGTCTGCTGCGTGCTCTACCGCCCGTCCTGGTGGTGACCGACGACGTGGAGGTATGCGCGTGGATGGAGTCGATCGCCGCCGATGCCGCCCGGCGTCCGGCCGGAGCGCAGGCGATGATGGACCGGCTGCTCGACTGGGCGCTGGTCTGCACGCTGCGCGACTGGTTCGATGAACTGGACGCCGACGCGCCGGGGTGGTACAAAGGGCCGGCCGATCCGGTGGTCGGGCCGGCGTTGGAGGCCATGCACGGAAAGCCTTCCGCCGGTTGGACAGTCGCGTCGCTGGCCGCCGAGGCGGGGGTATCCCGGGCGCTGTTCGCACGGCGGTTCTCCGAGGTCATGGGCCAGTCGCCCCTGGCGTACCTCACCGAATGCCGGATGGATGAGGCGGAGGAACTGCTGGCTGACCGGAGTCTCACCGTGGCGCAGGTGGCGAGGGCCGTCGGCTATGCGGACGCTTTCGGTTTCAGCGCGGCGTTCAAGCGACTTCGAGGTATCCGCCCCGCTGATTTCCGCGCTGCCACCACCGGTCTCGGAGCGTGAACCGGTTCCGCCGCTTCGAGACCGACTCCAGCGCGTTCTGGATCGGCAGAGCCGAGTGAAGACTTCCGATATCGTCGACGCACATCGAAGAGGTGCGGGAATTTCGCCTCGACGCCCACGCCGCCGAGTACCGCCCGCACCGTGACGGATTCGTCCGCCTGGAACACGTGGCGCTCGGCGACATCAGCTTCGCCGACCTGGTTCGGTAGTCGCTGGCTCGGCCAACCTGCCGGTACCGAAAGCACTGGTCGGGGGTCGCGTGGTAGCGGCGGGGGTAGGACAAGTATCCGCCGCTACCGCACCGCCTCATGCCTTGATGAAATCGAGGATGTCGGCGTTGAGCTGCGTGGCGTGCGAGATCATGATGCCGTGTCCGGTCGCCGGGTATTCCTTGTAGGTGTTGCCGGGAATCAGATCCTTGATCACCCGACCGCAGAGGTCGATGGGAGCCGAGGCGTCGGCGTCACCGTGGATGACCAGCGTGGGCACGGTGAGCGCGCGCAACTCGTCGCGGAAGTCGGCGTGGTAGATCGTATTCATGATCTCGTCGGCGGCGAGAAGTGAACAGTCCATGCACTTCTGCACCATCCACGCGATCCGCGCCGAAGACACCTGGTTGCCCAGATGCGTCGCGAAGAATGCCTGCGCGTTCTGTTCCATCCACAGCGGCCGGTCCGCGGCGCGAGCCGCGTTCACCGCATCGAAGACCGCCTTCGGCACGCCGTTCGGATTGTCCTCGGCCTGTGCGAAATACGGCATCGTCACCGATACCAGCGCGACCCGGCTGATCCGATCGCTGCCGTACCGGGTCAGATACCGGACGATCTCACCGCCCGCCATCGAATGCGCGACCACGGTGACGTCGCGCAGATCGAGATGGTCCAGGAATGCGGCCAGATCCGCGGCCAGCGTGTCGTAGTCGTACCCGTGCCCGACCCAGTCCGACTTGCCGTGTCCACGCCGGTCATACGACAGGCACCGCAGGCCCTGCTTGGACAGCGGCAGCATTTGCAGCTCCCACGAAGTGCTGCTCAACCAGCCACCGGCCAGGAAGAGCACCGGCTGTCCGGTACCCCAGTCCTGGTAGTGCAGGGTGGTGCCGTCGTGCGATTCGAAGTAGGGCATCGTTTTCTCCAATCCTCGGATACCCCATCATCATCTCGGGTCCTGATAATGAAGTCGATTACCTCTCGGGTAAGTGTCCTACTTCGCGACGAGCAGCGCCGATTTCTCGATGTGTTCGCTGCCAGCGCTGCCGCCGCCCCCATACGGTCTACCGCAAGCTCGGCCTGTGCCACGTCTGCCGCGACGAGCTGCCGGGCGTGCACAAGAGCTCCTGGTGAGCTGGCGCTCGGCTGAGCGTCACCAACTGCATCGCGAGCGAGGGCACGGACTCCATACGAGTCCGTGCCCTCGCTCGCGTTTGGGGCAGCGGTCGTTCGGTGTTCCGAGGCCGGGTGAGCGCCGTTTTCGCGTTCGGCATTGTCGGGCAGCGCTTTTCCCGTCGCTATGGCCGGAGTACTTTGTCGGTGGGACTGTTCGGTGACAGAGGGGGCAGAGGGTTGGTCGGGGAGCAGCCATCGCTGTCGGTCGATACCGATGCAGTCAAAGCCTTGGGGCGCTTGGCCTTCGATGTCGCCACTCAGTGTCGGGACGGGTATTCGGCATTGGAGACCGATGTCCGCGACTTGCTGGAGAGCTGGACCGGTAGCAACGCAGGCGCTTTCACGGCCGGGTGGGAAGAGTTCCATCAAGGGGCGGTGCAGGTGTGGGATGCGCTGTTCGAGCTGGCGGAGAAGCTGGGAATTACCGCGGACACCGTGCGCGGCGCCGATCAATCATTCGCGGCGGGCGTCAGCTCGCTCGATCTGCCCTGAGGGGGACCGTATGTCCGACGCAGAGGCCTTCTCGGTCGACCTCGACAAACTCGAAAACCTGGCCGCCCGGATCCGCGGCTTCGCGGGGTTGCTGTCCGATCAGCTTGCGGCGATCGACCAGAAAGTCAAGGAGGTCGACGCGGCCTCGGCCGGCGCGGCGATGGTGGCCTACCGCGAGGCGCACGACGAGTGGTTGGCGGGAGCCACCGACATCGCCGAAGGGCTCACGGCTTTGGAGGAGGCCGTGAAACTCGCCCACGACGGCTATACCGGAGCTGTTGCCGAGGGCTTGAGGATCCTCGGCGTATGACGGCTTTGGCTGTCGATCCGAAGGCTTACTACCAAGCGGCCACCAACTGCTTCGACGCCGCATCCGCGCTGCGAGACAGCTTTCTGTACATCTTCGCGGAGCTGTCCGAATGCGGATCGATGGCGGGCGTGGACGAGAACGGCCAGGAGTGGGCACGCTCGTACAACACCTCTGCCTATGAGGCGGTGGGATTCTTCCAGGACGTCCACTCCACGCTGTACGCATACGGCAGCGCCCTCAACGACATCGGCTTCACGCACGCGCAAGCCAACGCAACCATGAAGGGCGCACCGCAGCCGGACCGGCCGACAGACCCGGGAATGCCTGTGTTCGGCCCGTTCTCGGTCCCGGCTTCCGCTGGTGGACCTGGCCAAGGGATCGTGGACAAGGGCATCAATATCATCAGCCACATCGGCATCCCCGTTCCCGACGGCGACACTGGAAAACTCGCCAAGGCAGCCGACGCCTGGGATCGCCTCGGCACGATCTACCAGAACACGAACGCCCGCGACAAGATCACGATCGCGGCGAGCCTGTTCGACAGCGTCACCGCCGACGACGCGGGCCACATCCGAGACGACCTCAAATCTCTTGCGAGCTCCATCGATCAACTGCTGACCGCTTGCACGCAGATCAGCGAATCCTGCCTCGCATACAAGGACGCGCTGACGGAACTCCGCAATGAGATCAAGGGCTTCCTGGATTCTCTCGTCCAAGAGCTTGCCATCGATGCCGCGATCACCGTGGGTCTGTCGTTGATCAGCTTCGGTGCGGGAGCGGTTACCGCCGCCAAGGCTCTGGACTCGGTGCGGAGATGGGCCGGGAAGATCAAAGACGGCATCATCGCCTGGCGAGCCCGTAAGGCGTTACAGATCGCGGGGATCCGCCAGGAGGCGAAGGACGCCGCAGTCAAGGCCAGGAAAGTCGTCACCGACCTGCGCGACCGGTTGCGTAAGAAGATTGATCGTCCGAGTGGCTCCTCGAGACCTCGCACTCTAGATGAGCTTTTCCGAAACAGGACTCCCAAAGCGAGCGAACTCGAGGACTATGCACAGAGTCAAGGATGGGTACGGTCGCGAACCGAGAATGGTCCTATCAAGTACACGGATGAGAATGGGATCGTGCGTATCACCATCAAGAGGGGGAGTGGCAGGACGCCGGGAAGTGAAAGTCCGCACGTCGAAATCCGAGACGCTACGGGCCAGCGGACCGATCCATATGGTAATCCTGTCACTCGTAAGAGTCCAGACAATCACACACCGATAGATATGGATTTGCCGTGACGCGAGACTACTCGGACTATCCAGTCCTTTCAAATCTGTACCTCGAGGATAGCTACGTCCTCGATGTCATCGAGCGGCCTACCGAAGTCGTGTTCGTCCTCGAGGCGGTGCTGACGCCCGAGCACCCGAGGTATCGCGCCCCCGGCGCCCGGGAGCAGCATTGCTACGTCCGTGGCAACCTCGTTTTCGTGAAAGTGAGCCGCGTCGAATGGCTAGAGCGATCTTTTCAGAAGTATAAGGATGCTTCAGGCTCGGAAGATTTGGGAAACGTGGATGTGTTGACCAACACTGACGGGATGTATTACATGGAGGGCGATTGGGGAAAGGTGCGAATCTGGAGCAACGACGATCCACAGTTCGAGTTTTCGGAGAAGCCGTAGTCTACGTTCGCGTGGATAGACATGAAGTTCGGAGCTGGTGCCAGGGTATTGAAGGCATATTTTCCGTGATCGAGAAGTTGGAAAACTTTCTTCTCTGCAATGTCGCGGACGATTGGGCCCCGATCGGCGAGTTCGACGGGACGGTCGAGAAAATCGCAGCGGAAGAATATTCGCGCACATATGTGCTACGTGTTGTCGAAGAATTGGCTGACGAGGGATATATCGAGTTCGGCGCCTTCCCTGGGGGCGGCAGGGGGTGGGAGCCCTGGAATGTCGGTACAAAGGAAGCGGTCAGGCGGATTTCGGATGGCTATAACGGGGTGCCTGGGTATCTGAGTATTGCTGATAGCGAGATCGGCTCCAGCGAGATCTTCAGGGCGCGGATAACCGAGAGCGGCAGACGGCGGTTGCGGGAGCTGGGCGATCCGTACGAGAACTACGGTGATCCTTGGGCGGACGATCCCTACTTGCATGCGTGAGGTGGTCCCCGTGAGTGGCACACCACCGAGAGGTCTACTCGCGTTTTGCCGCAGCCGTGTGCCACTCGCGGGTGTCGGCCGGGGAGTTGGTGGGGCGGGGAGGTGCTGAGTCCGGCGGCGGGGTGCCGCCGGGGTCGAAAGTCATCAGCTGTGGGTGAATTCGCCGTGTTTGGTTGCGGACAGGAAGGTGTCCCAGGCGGTGGGGGTGAACGTCAGGGCGGGGCCGGTCGGGTTCTTGGAGTCACGCATGCCGATCGTGCCGTCGTTCAGGTGGGCGATCTCTACGCACTGGCCGTTGGAGGCGCTGTGGCTGCTCTTGAACCAGCGGGCTTCGGATAGGTCAGCGGTCACCGTCATAACTCCTTGCTACCCGGCGGAGCAGGTCTCGCGAGGTCTTCTCGTCCAGCGCCGTCTGGCGGATGGCTTCGGCCATTTCAGTGTAACGCTGGACTATTTCTGGTCTTTCGAGATAGAGATCGCTACTCATCCCGCCGTCTAGATAGACGACTGGGGGTCCGATCGGCGATCCCTTGCTGTTGGTGCCGAAGTCCACGAGAACAAACGAGCCATGCAGGATGCCGCGTGTGTATCCGGCCGAATATGGGTGGATGCGCAGCGTGACGTTGGGCCGAGTGCTGACATCGGCCAGGTAGCGATGTTGGTTGGCCATCACCTTCGGTCCGCCGACCATCCGGTACAACGCTGCTTCATCTAGAAGCACGTGAAGGTCGACGGGGCGGGTCTTTCGGGTGACAGCGACCTGCCTATTGAGGCGGACCCGCACGCGGTGTTCGATTTCCTCGGGAGAGCCGTCGTGCAGAAACGCGCCGATCAAGGCGCGGGCGTAGTCAGCGGTCTGTAGCAGTCCAGGCACTTGGACCTCGTAAGACGTCAGCCGCTGGGCGGACCGCTCCATGCCGACGTACATGTTGAACGCATCCGAGAACAGTCCGCCGAGCGGAGTGACACCGTCCTCGTCGCGCGCCTAGCCGCGCGCGACGCCAGCCCCACCGCTTGTTCGGTCTGTTCGGCGTTCACCTCGTACAGCATGCACAGCTCGCGTACGTCTTGGCGGCGTGGCTTCACCGCTCGTCCGGTTTCCAGGCGTTGTAGCCCGTTGAAGCTGAGTTGAACTTCCTTCGCGGCGATGGCGATCGTGAGGCCCCGGCCTTCACGCGCCTCGCGCAGAAATCTGCCGAGCTGGCGGCGCAGCAGCGTCGGCGACTCGACTTCGGTCATCGGCTTTCCCCCAGGTGAATGAATCCAGCACGCGGTCTGAACTGCATCCATTGATACCGCAGAATTCGATGCTGTCCAGGGCTTTCGAAGAAGTTGTCGGGAATACGCGAATCAGGTCGAAGTGGGCGGTGCCCGGCTGGTGTGCTGTGCGTGCGCCAGGTCGCTGAACAGGACTTTCTCGATTCCAAGCGGCGAGCATTCCGCGATCGGGCGCGCTTCCGACTCACTCGATGGCAGGGGAACACCATGCAGGTCTACCGCCGTATCGGCGGACTCGCGGCAGGCGTGGACCCGCGCACCGGCCGCATCACGGTCCCGGCTGGGAGCGTATGGGGATTGGGGATGGCGGCGTATCTCGGCCACGAGGTCCGCGAGGAACTCCGGCGGCGAGGGAGCGCTACCGGACCGATCGTGTCGTACCCGAGATCGCGCAGTTGGGTTCTTCTTGTGCGTCCCGATCTTCCGGACTCGACCGCTGTGTTCGCCCAGTTGTATCGGGCTGGGGTCACGGTTTACGGCCACGGCCGGGCGATCGCCTTGCCGTCGCCGGCCGATCGCCCTCCTGCGGTGCGGCATTGGGTCGAGCCGCCTCGGGACGGTTTCCGCCCCTCGGCGATGGTGGTGGTCGCGGCGCTCAGCCGATGCCTTCCGCCGCGAGCGATCAACCTGTCCGCGTTCGGTTTTACCGGAGCTTCCACGCCGACCAGGGGAGTTCGGTGACAACCGGTCGGCGAATTGATCCGGATGAGAAGCAAATTCGTGAGCTGCGCCTGCCCGGCACCCGTGCATTCTTCGATATCTTCAACGGCCGCATCGAACCGGCGTACGCGCTGATGGTGTCGGCCGTCGGACTGCTCGGCGTGTGGGTCCGCCACTACGAGAGCCGCAAGCCTGGTCGCCCGATGAGCCACCGGCTCGCCTATCTGATGGACCTGCATATCTGGGCGATCGACCGATATGTGGAAGACCTGCTCGAAACGGCGAGCCGGGAGGGTTACCGGCCTGCTCCGAACGCCCAGGAGACGCATTACTCCTACGGCGAGCTGGTCAGCCTGCTGACTGCGGATTTCGTGCGCTGCCGCCGAGAGGAACAGCAACCCGGCGGCATCACCGAGGATCAGATTCTCCACCACGTGCGGCACTGGGACGGGTTCAACGCCATGGTGGAAGCGGTAGCCGCCGGGCGACTGCGACCGAAGATTCCGCGCAACACGGGACCCGCGCCTGCCGCCGCCGAGCCGCAGGAGAGGGCGTGACAACCCCGCGCCCGGAGGAGCCCGATGTCCACCTGCGCGTACTGATCGGCGGCCTGAGTCTCGACTTCGCCGCTTGCCATACCGCAGCCGTGCGGTTCATCAAGGAGTGGCGTGCGGTGCGCGCTGCTGCCGCCTCATCGTTGTTCCTGGTGATACCGCCGGCCTGCCACGTTTGCCGTGCGAGCGCCTCTACTTGCAGCCGTGAAGACGGTCGCGCCACAAGCCGCGGACGAATCTTCGACTCGGGCATAATCACCCCGTGCGACGGGGCCGCGAGTGGCACACCGTCGAGAGGCCTACTCGGCCGATGGCGCGGTGGTGTGCCACTCGCGGACGCCGCGTGTCATCGGCGGTCCGGGTTGCAATTGAGGTCACCGGCGAGGATGTCGTCGATGCGTGCGGCGAGTGTGGGATCGCCGCTGGCGAAACGATTCAGGCGTAGCGGCCGCGATCGGCGGACCCGCATCGCGGCCAGGTGAATAGCGTCGCGAAGGATATCCGCACTGCTGACGCCCGTCCGCATTGCCGCGTCCTCGATGACGGCCAAGTCGGCAGTATCAGCGTGGACCGTGATTCGCTCGAGAGGCATATGCACACTGTGGCAGAGGTGTGCGCGAAGCTGTCGCGAGCCATATGGGAGGCGGTTCATTTCGGCTCTGTGCGAGGGGACGAACGCCGGAAGCCGGGCGCAGCGAGCGCTACGCCGCGCTGGTGTGCGGTGTGAAGCTGACGCGTGCGTCGTCGGCGTCGATGGTGATGTGCAGCGAAGCGTCCAGGGCTCGTGCCAGCTTTGTCAGCAGCGGAAGGGTGGGGACGGCGTCGGATCCCTCGATCCGGGAGATCTTCGCCTGCGTCGGTCCCGCCCGGTCGGCGAGTTCCGCTTGGGTGAGTCCGAGCTCCGTGCGACGGTTGCATACGGCGGCGGCGAGTTCCATGGCCAGTCTGATTTCATGAAGCACTTCGCTGACGGCCTCGGGCTCGGTCAGCCCTTGGTCGCTACCCGTCTGCCATCGACTGTGGGGCATCACAGCTCTTCCTTCTCGATAGTGCGAAGGAACTCGTCGTGGGTGGGGCCGTGTTCGGCCTCGCATATTCTTCGCATCTCGATAGCGGGTTTGCCCTCGGCCTCCTCGCGGTAGGCGGCGCGGTCAGAACTCCAGCTCCGACCAGGGGATGTGGATCGGGAACGGGAAGTCGATGGTGATGGCGTCGGAGTTCTTCGGGGACCACTCGCCGGTTACGAGGTAGTTGGCCGTGCGCAAGGGGTGCACGCCGGGCGGAAGCAGCTTGCCGTGGGTCGTCTCCAGCGCGAAAGCGCGGACCATCTCGATGGCACTCCTCTCGCGTTCCAGCGTCACCTCCCAGTACATGGGGATGCCTGCCCTGGCATAACGCGCCTGCTTGGCGTACATGTCGGTCTGGGTGTTCGACGGAGAAAGGACCTCGCCGACCAGCAGGACGTCGTCGGCTCGGATGTCTTGATAAGGAGCATCCAGGCAGCGATAGACGAGAAAATCGGGTGTCACGAAGTCGGATTTTCCGGCCTGGCCGAAGAACACATCGGTTTCGAAGTCGACGCGCCAGCAGCGCTCGGGCTGCTTCGCCATGCCTTCGCGAGCGCTTCGCTTCAGGGCGCTGGTCAGCGCGAATGTGAACGCCTGATGTTCGGCAGGCCCCCGTCGTAGCCAGACGACACGCCCATCCCACAGTTCGATCTGCCCGGCGATTTCTTCGGGCAGCTGCTGGAGCTCCTCCCACGTCATGTACTCGGGGAGGTCCGGTCGTTCGGTGCGCGGACTTGCCATGGGTTCATGTTAGCCCGGTCACGGGCTGTTTCCGCTGGTCATGAGTCCAGCGAAGCGGGCACCTCACAGACCCCGATTTTGCCCAGGTGAACCCCTTGCCTACACTAGAGCGGTTGCCTGGGCACCTCCATGTCCGCATGCGTGCGCTCGGGCGATCGAAACTCATCCGGTCGGCAAGGGTCGGCCGGACCATCCGAATTGTCGTAGGCCCACGGCCGCCATGCGTGCATGGCGGCGCTGTATGGGAACCGCGGCGAGAAAGGTGTCTAGGTCGAACCATGACCATGACTGATCCGATCGCAGACTTCCTGACACGTCTGCGCAACGCCAACTCGGCGTACCACGATCAGGTGAAGGCTCCGCACTCGAAGCTCAAGGCGAACATCGCCGAGATCCTCAAGCGCGAGGGTTACATCGCCGACTACCGGACCGAGGACGCACAGGTGGGCAAGACGCTCATCGTCGACCTCAAGTACGGCCCGAGCCGTGAGCGCAGCCTCGCAGGCGTGCGCCGCGTCTCCAAGCCCGGTCTGCGCGTGTACGCGAAATCCACCAACCTGCCCAAGGTGCTCGGCGGCCTCGGCGTGGCGATCATCTCCACGTCCTCCGGCCTGCTGACCGACAAGCAGGCGGCCAAGCAGGGCGTGGGCGGCGAAGTCCTCGCTTACGTCTGGTAAGGGAGGTCAGGACAATGTCGCGTATTGGTAAGAAGCCCATCGCAATCCCCGCTGGCGTCGACATCACCATCGACGGCCAGGACATCTCGGTGAAGGGGCCCAAGGGCACCCTGTCGCTCACCGTCGCCGAGCCGATCACCGTCGCCAAGGGCGATGACGGCCAGCTCGAGGTCGCCCGTCCGGACGACGAGCGCCGCAGCCGCGCGCTGCACGGCCTGACCCGCACTCTGGTGTCGAACATGGTCGTCGGCGTGACCCAGGGCTACGAGAAGAAGATGGAAATCTTCGGCGTCGGTTACCGCGTCGCGCTGAAGGGCCAGAACCTCGAGTTCGCCCTCGGCTACAGCCACCCGGTGCCGATCGAGGCCCCCGAGGGGATCACGTTCGCGGTGGAGTCGCCCACCAAGTTCTCCGTGTCCGGAATCGACAAGCAGAAGGTCGGCCAGATTTCGGCGGTCATCCACGGCCTGCGCAAGCCCGACCCGTACAAGGGCAAGGGCATCCGCTACGCCGGCGAGGTCGTTCGCCGCAAGGTCGGAAAGACGGGTAAGTGATCATGGCGCAAACCGAAAACCAGAAGGCCAAGCGCATCCCCCTGGGCAAGGACGTGTCGACGCAGCGCCGTCTGTCGAAGACGCGCCGTCACTTCCGCCTGCGCAAGAAGCTCGCGGGTACCACCGAGCGTCCGCGCCTGGTGGTCAACCGCTCTTCGCGCCACCTGCACGCGCAGCTGGTCGACGACTCGGTCGGCAAGACCATCGCCGCCGCCTCGACCATCGAGGCCGACGTGCGCGCGGTGGACGGCGACAAGTCGGCCAAGAGCAAGAAGGTCGGCGCCCTGCTGGCCGAGCGTGCCAAGGCCGCCGGTGTCGAGGCCGTCGTGTTCGACCGTGGTGGGCACGACTACCACGGCCGGATCGCCGCACTGGCCGATGCCGCTCGCGAAGGTGGGTTGAAATTCTGATGATCGATAACAAGAACGGAAGGAACGTCTGATGCCGGGACGTCAGAGGCGTGACGGCGGAAGCGGACCCGCCGGACAGAATGGCAGCGCCCCCGAGGGCGGCCGCGGCGATCGTCGCGGTGGCGGCGACCGTAGGGGCGGTGGCGACCGTCGCGACAACGCCGCGGAGAAGAACCAGCTCGAGCGGGTCGTCGCGATCAACCGCGTCTCCAAGGTCGTGAAGGGTGGTCGGCGCTTCAGCTTCACCGCCCTCGTGATCGTCGGTGACGGCAACGGCCTGGTCGGCGTCGGCTACGGCAAGGCCAAGGAAGTTCCCGCGGCCATCCAGAAGGGTGTCGAAGAGGCTCGCAAGAACTTCTTCCGCGTCCCGATGATCGGCTCCACCATCACGCACCCGGTTCAGGGTGAGGCGGCCGCCGGTGTGGTCATGCTGCGTCCGGCCTCGCCGGGTACCGGTGTGATCGCCGGTGGCGCGGCTCGTGCCGTGCTGGAGTGCGCCGGTATCCACGACATTCTGGCGAAGTCGCTCGGTAGCGACAACGCCATCAACGTCGTGCACGCGACTGTCACTGCCCTCAAGCAGCTGCAGCGTCCGGAAGAGGTCGCGGCCCGCCGTGGCCTGCCGCTCGAGGACGTCGCCCCTGCCGGCATGCTGCGTGCGCGCGCTCAGGCTGCCGGAGGTGTCAAGTAATGGCAGATCTCAAGGTGACCCAGATCAAGAGTTCGATCGGCGCCAAGAAGAATCAGCGGGACAGTCTTCGGACCCTCGGTCTGCGCGGTATCCGCAAGACCGTGGTCCGCGAGGACAACGCCCAGAACCGCGGGCTGATCAACGTCGTGCGCCACCTCGTGACCGTTGAGGAGGTCTGACATGACCATCAAGTTGCATCACCTGCGTCCGGCTCCCGGC
Organism: Nocardia sp. NPDC004168; assembly: GCF_040610355.1. NCBI lineage: Bacteria > Bacillati > Actinomycetota > Actinomycetes > Mycobacteriales > Nocardiaceae > Nocardia > Nocardia sp. NPDC004168. The sequence continues at coordinate 99,073 of NZ_JBEXME010000009.1, forward strand.
GCCAAGACCGAGAAGATCCGTGTGGGTCGCGGTGAGGGCTCCAAGGGCAAGACGGCGGGCCGTGGTACCAAGGGCACCAAGGCGCGCAAGAACGTCCCGGCCGCCTTCGAGGGTGGGCAGATGCCGATCCACATGCGGCTGCCCAAGCTCAAGGGCTTCACGAACCCGTTCCGCACGGAATACCAGGTCGTGAACGTCGGCAAGATCGCGAAGCTGTTCCCCGAGGGCGGCGAGGTCGGCAAGGCCGAGCTCGTGGCGGCCGGTGCGGTTCGCAAGAACCAGCTGGTCAAGGTCCTGGGCGATGGTGAGATCGGCGTCGCGGTCCAGGTGACCGCGGACAAGGTCACCGGCGCGGCGAAGGAGAAGATCACCGCCGCCGGTGGCACCGTCACCGAGCTGGGCTGACGGTACTCTGCATTACAGCGGCGCCGGACGAGTGGAGAGCTCGTCCGGTGCCACTGTTAGAGTTCAATTGTTGTCTGCCAAGCCTCGTCGTGGTTTTCGGCGTCCCTTCTATGTCGAGCAGGGACATCGCTGAACATCCATGTCATGACCATGTCGTTCGCCAGGAGGATCAGTGCTTTCCGCCTTCGTATCGGCCTTCCGGACTCCGGACTTACGGCGGAAGATTCTCTTCACGCTGGGGTTGATCGCGTTGTACCGGCTGGGTGCCTCGCTGCCGTCCCCCGGCGTCGACTACAAGGCGGTCCAGGAGTGCATCGACCTGGTCTCGGGCGGTGAGTCCGGCGGCATCTACCAGCTGATCAACCTGTTCTCCGGTGGTGCGCTGTTGCAGCTGTCGGTCTTCGCGATCGGCATCATGCCCTACATCACCGCGAGCATCATCATCCAGCTGCTCACGGTCGTCATCCCGCGGTTCGAGGAACTGCGCAAGGAAGGCCAATCCGGCCAGACCAAGATGACGCAGTACACCAGATACCTGTCGATCGCCCTCGCGATCCTGCAGGCCACCGGCCTGGTCGCGCTCGCGGCCCGCCGCCAGCTGCTGCAGGGCTGCCAGAAGGACATCCTGGCCGACACCAGCATCTTCGGCATGATCATCATCGTGCTCGTGATGACCGCGGGCGCGGCGCTGGTGATGTGGTTCGGCGAGCAGATCACCGAGCGCGGCATCGGCAACGGCATGTCCCTGCTGATCTTCTCGGGTATCGCCGCCCGCATCCCGAGCGAGGGCAAGGCGATCCTGGACAGCCGGGGCGGTCTGGTCTTCGGACTGGTGTGTGTCGCCGCGCTGGCGATCATCACCGCCGTGATCTTCGTCGAGCAGGGCCAGCGCCGGATCCCGGTCCAATACGCCAAGCGCGTGGTCGGCCGGAAGATGTACGGCGGCTCCTCGACCTACCTGCCGTTGAAGGTGAACCAGGCGGGCGTGATCCCGGTCATCTTCGCCTCGTCGCTGCTGTACCTGCCGAACCTGGTGGCGCAGCTGACGGGGTCGCAGAACAACCAGAATCCGAGCTGGTGGCAGGAGATCATCCAGAAATACCTGGTGAATCCCGGCAACCCGGTGTACATCGCGATCTACTTCAGCTTGATCGTGTTCTTCACCTACTTCTACGTCGCGATCACCTTCAACCCGGAGGAGCGCGCCGACGAGATGAAGAAGTTCGGCGGCTTCATCCCGGGCTACCGGCCCGGCAAGCCGACGGCCGACTACCTCAACTTCGTCCTGAGCCGTATCACCCTCCCCGGCTCGATCTATCTCGGTCTGGTAGCGGTGCTGCCGAACCTGTTCCTCGACATCGGCGCCTCCGGCGGTACCCAGAACCTTCCGTTCGGCGGTACCGCGGTGCTGATCATGGTGAGCGTCGGTTTGGACACCGTGAAGCAGATCGAGAGCCAGCTGATGAATCGAAATTACGAAGGGTTCCTCAAGTGAGAGTTGTACTGCTCGGTCCGCCGGGCGCCGGTAAAGGCACCCAGGCCGTCCTGCTGTCGGAGAAGCTGGGCGTTCCGCACATCTCCACCGGGGACCTGTTCCGCGCGAATATCAGCCAGCAGACCCCGCTGGGTCGCGAGGCACAGAAGTACATGGACGCGGGCGACCTGGTGCCCAGCGACGTGACCAACCGCATGGTGGAGGCGCGGGTCAACGAGCCCGACGCCGCCAACGGCTTCGTCCTCGACGGCTACCCGCGCACGGTCGACCAGGCCGACGCGCTGGAGAAGATCCTCAAGCACATGAACACCACGCTCGACGCGGTGCTGCGCTTCGTCGTCCCCGAGGACACCGTTGTCGAGCGGATGCTCGCGCGCGGCCGCGCCGACGACAACGAGAGCGTGATCCGCAACCGGCTGCGGGTGTACCGCGAGGAGACCGAGCCGCTGCTGGACCACTACGACGGCCTGGTCGTCTCGGTGGACGGCGTCGGCGAGGTCGACGACGTCAACGCGCGGGCGCTGCGCGCGCTGGGCCACTGAGCCGACTCGCGATGGAGCGCTGAGGGCGGATGGTCTTCAACCGCAAGAAGAAGGTCGTGCCGTTCCGGACGGCAGGCGAACTGGACGCCATGGCGGCGGCGGGCGCGATCGTCGGCCGCGCTCTGGTGGCCGTGCGCGCGGCCGCCAAGCCCGGCGTGTCCACCGCGGAACTGGACGAGGTCGCCGAGCAGGTGATCCGGGACGCGGGCGCGGTGCCCTCCTTCAAGGGCTACCACGGCTTCCCGGCGTCCATCTGCGCATCGGTGAACGACCGCGTGGTGCACGGGATTCCGACGGCGGGGGAGATTCTCGCCGAGGGCGACCTGGTGTCCATCGACTGCGGCGCGATTCTCGACGGCTGGCACGGCGATTCGGCCTGGACCTTCGGCGTCGGCACCATCATCGAGGCCGATCGGTTGCTCAGCGAGGCGACCAAGTCGTCGATGGAGGCCGGTATCGCGGCGATGTTGCCCGGTAACCGGCTGACCGACGTCTCGCACGCCATCGAGCTGGGCACCCGTGCTGCCGAGAAGGAGCACGGGCGCGGCTACGGCATCGTCGACGGCTACGGTGGGCATGCCATCGGGCGCGAGATGCACCTCGATCCGTTCCTCGCCAACGAAGGCGAGCCCGGTAAGGGCCCGAAGCTCGTGGTGGGATCGGTGCTCGCGATCGAGCCGATGCTCACGCTCGGTACCACCCAGACGAAGGTGCTCGACGACGACTGGACCGTGGTCACCGTGGACGGCAGTCGTGCGGCACATTGGGAGCACACGGTCGCCGTCACGGAGGACGGACCCCGGATCTTGACGTTGCGTCCGGAGTAGTGCACGGCCGTCGGACGGGTCCGGTTCGGTGACACTGCGCGGCGAGGAAACGAGCCGCACCGACGCCAGGATTCCTGGTCGATCTCGCCGCTTCTCCGCGTGCAGGCACCATGCGCCGACACGCCACCGGGCGATACCCAGCGTTCGCTGGATCGGTGACGTCGTTCCTTGCACCCGCGTCCTTCGCGTCGAGCCGAAGCGGTGGGCCGGTCGGTGCCCGTGCGGGGTGGAACGGTTACATTCTCCTTGGTTTCGAACTGTTCTGAACGATGCCGTCAGCGTATGGCGGGGCAGTAGCCGGTGACCTGAGTAGACCGCTACTCGAATCGGCTTGGCGCACGCCGCAGTTCGCCGCTATCCCGCCTGCTCCGTGGACACCGCGACGGGGCGGGCAACGCTGTGGCCTGGCTATTTCGTGTGCGTAAGTAGCCGTTCAATCCGCGCGGCGCAGAGTCGTTCGCAGCACCAAAGTGACTATCGGCAGATCGAATTCGCCTTCGGCCGTCTCCGCCCTCGCCAGCAGATAGGCCCTGATCCGGGCGAGCACCTCGGTCCGCTCGTCGGGGGAGATCACCACCGTGTGCGATTGCGTACCGATGGTCGCGGTCAGGGACTCTGCGGTGCGCCGATGTCGGTGCGGGAAGGTCGACCGCTCGAACACGTGCCGGCGGAACAGCGGGTGGTCGGGTAGCGCCACTTGTTCGCTCGGCGGCAGGGGCGTGGATACGCTGGACCCGGCCACCTTTTTCAGCCCCGCGACCCACTCCACGGAGCTGTCGTCGGTGTTCCACAAGGCAGCGAGAACGCCGCCGGGCCGCAGCACTCGGAGGAACTCCGGATAGGCACGGTCCAAGTCGAACCAGTGGAAGGCCTGCCCCGCGACGATCGCGTCCACCGAATCGTCCGCGAGCGGAATGGCTTCGGCCGTACCGGCGTGGGTGGCGACGTCCGGGAATCGGCGGGCGAGTTCGGCGCGCATGTGCTCGTCCGGTTCGACGGCGATCACGGTGGCGCCTGCTTCGAGCAGACCCTCGGTCAGCTTGCCGGTTCCGGCGCCGAGATCGAGGACGGTCAACGGTCGCCGGTGGGCGACGGAGGCCAGCGCCCAGCGGATGGCCGCGGCGGGATAATCGGGACGGTGTTCGGCGTACGCGACGGCATGTGCGCCGAACGAACTCGCCCTTCTGGTGTGCAAGGCGAGCTTTTCTTCGTAGTCGTCCGGACTCCCCATCCGTTTCACTCTACGGATGGGGAGCCGCGACGGAACCTAAGATGCGCCGGGAAGTCTCCGGACGCCCGCGCAGACCTCGGCGGCCAGGTCGTCGTAGCCGACGGCCAGTTCGGCCAAGCGCTGCCAGGCGTCCCACAGATCCCATTCCGAACTGCTGGCCAGCGCCGCGTAGGCGTTCGCGGTGAACTGGGCCAGGCGATCGATCACGGCGCCGACGGTCTCGGTGTGCACGTGCGCCGCGCCGTGGGCGGGCGGCAATTGCGTGGTGATCCAGCGATCGATGTCGTGAATCAGGCTCGCACGCAACGCGTCTATCTCGCCGAGTGATTCGGGTCCCGCGCTGAGCCTGCGTTCGTGCAACGTGGTGAGTTCGTGTGCGCAGCGCAGCATCGGATTGCTCTCGTGCATCTCGCCTCGGCAGGCTTGCAGCACTTGATGTTTCGCCGGAAGAACCGCCCCGGTGGTCATCGCCCGGCCGTTCTCGTGCAGGACCGTACGGTGTCGATGATGGACGAGCCGGAGGGACGGAAATCGTTCTCGGGAGCCACGATCCAGTGCCGATAGTCGGCGTCGGCCACGGCGGGAGACGGCAGTGCGATCTCACCGCCGGAGGGCACGATGGAGACGTTGAGACGGAACAGTTCCGCGAACAGCCGGACGTCGTCGGGTAAGTCGGGGCGGGTGAGGAAGGTCCACCGTTTGGACCGAACGTGAGAAACGATCGGACCCAACGCTATTCGGCGATGGGTGAGATCGTCGCGAACTTTCTGCCCCAACGCGGCGGGCATCGTGATCGCGCCGACGAATCCGGCGCGGAGGACGATTCGGCCTATCTCCGGATGGACTCCGGCGGGCAGGTCGCAGGTGTGTCGATAGTAGGCGCATCGGGCGGTCGGGGTATCCGCCAACGCCAGTTGGTCCATAGGGCCCTCGGGTAGCTTCGTGTGACTTTTTCCAAGCCGCCCGGACGGCGCTGCGGCACCAGTGCTGTGATCCGGTTCATCGTGCGGGCGTTGTCTCAGTAGAGCACTCCATGGAGCGGATCAAACATTCCGTTCAATTAGTTCTCGAGAAATTCGTTCGCCCGCCGGTTACCCGCGGGTGTGGTTACCGGTAGGGTGCGCGGGGATGCCCCGCGTTCAACTCGGCGTACGTAATTCCTGGTCAAACGACCTGTGTAGATGCGGGGCGAGAACGCGGGGAGTTTTGTTCAGTGCCGTCGCTGACGGGTGCGCTACCTTGCCGCAAATCGATACCGCGGCAGCGCGCCTCAGGGTGTCGTGCGGAAGTACAGCACGCGGTCGCCGTGCTCGGACAATGGCGTGTCGACACTGATCTGGCGCAGGCCGCAGTCCGGCAGGTAGGTGAGGTTGGCGAACACCTTCGTGTTGCCGAAGGCCGCGCGCAGCTTGCTCTCCGTCGCCCGGTCGGGGTTGTACAACGCCAGCGTCTCGAAATCGAGTGGCGCGAGCGGTTTGTCGAGGGGGGCCTGCCCGGCAGGACGGCCGAGCGCGGCGTACTGGGTGGCCGTACCGCGCTCGTACCAGCACAACTCGTAGGCCACGTCCTCAGTGACCGTGATCGCCGCGACCGGCCAGTCCTGGGAGAGGCGCAGTGCCAGTGGATGTTTCGCCACCGGGGTGAGTTCCCAGTTCAGGCTCATGACCGTCACCCAGCCGCCGTAGGGCTGGTCGATCAGCACGATGTCGTCGCCGAGGGTGGCGGAGGTGTTCAGCTTCGGCTCGCGGATCTTCCACTTCGACTCGGTCGTACCGAGATAGCTGTCGCGGTCGAGGGGATAGGCGTCGTCGACGGCGTAGGCCGCGATGATCGCGGCGCGCACCTGGGCGATGGCGTCCCGTTCCGGCACGTAGACGCTGAGCGCGCCGAAGGTGGAGCCGATCTGGACCGGCGTCGACGGCTGATCCTGCTCGGTGCCCGGCGCGAGCGGTCGCAGGCCGACGAGAGCCAGCTTCCAGTTGATCTCCTCGACGGTCGACAGGTCGCCGGAGGATTTGAACATGATCTGCTGCTGGGTGAGCCGTCCGGCTCCCTCCAGGGTGCGGCAGCCCAGTTCGACCAGCGCCCGGTGCGACTTGGGAGTGAGATCCAGGTCCTGGATGCCGCAGGCGCGCAACCGGATCGACATGGTGGTGGAGGTGAACGCGGCGTACCGCTCCCGGTACATGGCGATGGCCTGCTTGCGCGACCGGCCCACCATGAGCGTGCGCAGCAGCGTGCTCAAGCTGGCCAGGTACTTGCCGGACAACTCCGGGTTCGCCGCGGCCAGGCCGGCACGGATGCGGGCCGCCTCCTCGGTCGCGGCCACGGCGGCGTCCTGGTCCAGCCTGCCCAGCCAGACACCGCACTTGGACAGGCCGTCGGCGCACGGGCCCGCGACTTCCGGATGCGCCCGCGCCACTTGCCGGTAGACGTCACAGGCGCGCCGGATCGTCGTGGTGGCCAGTTCCCTGCGCCCGCTGTGCCGTGCCGCCTGCTCGAAGGAGCGCAGCGCGTCGTTCAATTCCCCGGCCAGACGGGCGGTGAGCACTTGGCCCCTGGACAGCAGGCGCAGGCGGATCGCCACCGCTTCTTCGGCGGGCGCCAGCGCTTCCCTTGTGCGGTCGCGCGTCGAGCCGTTGTTCTTGGTGGCGATCAGCCCCTTGGCGAGTTCGCCGAGCGAGGTGGCCAAGCGCAATTCGGATTCGACCGTCCGGTCGAGGGCCGCATACCGATCCGCCGCGATCTGACGCTCCATCGCGTCCAGATCCATCGCGCTCCTCGTTTCCAGCATGATCCTCCGCCAACGCGCGGCAACCGCGCAACACATTCTTCTGCGCACCGAGTTTGTCACGCTTGCCGCCCGCGCGCACCTGTATCCCGCCAGGCAGACCGGGTCGTTCGGCGGTCGGCGACCCACGCGGCGGCCGACGCGATGGCGGAAGGCATGATCGAGGGTTGTGCGAGCCCTTCTACAGCGCGTGAGATCGGCCCGGGTGACGGTCGGCGAGCAGGTCGTCGGAAGGATCGATCCGGTGGTCGACGGCCTCCCGCACGGCCTGGTCGCCCTGGTCGGCGTGACGCACTCCGACACCGAGGCGACCGCGCGGGCATTGGCCGACAAGGTGTGGCGGTTGCGCATCCTCGACGGGGAGCGCTCGGCCGCGGACCTCGGCGCGCCGATTCTGGTGGTCAGCCAGTTCACGCTGTACGCGGACACGAAGAAGGGCAGGCGTCCGTCGTGGTCGGCGGCCGCGCCCGGCGCTGTCGCCGAACCACTCGTCGAGCACTTCGCGGAGGCGTTGCGCGAACTCGGCGCAACCGTGGCCACCGGGCGGTTCGGCGCGCACATGCACATCGACCTGGTGAACGACGGTCCGGTCACCCTTATGGTGGAGCTGTGAGCTGTTGTCTTGCCCCGAAAATCGGGGGCTCCGAGCGCATCTGGTGATCCGCGCCTCGCTCGACCTGGGCACGAAGTCTGCCCGCAAACATCGAGGAATTTCCCGTTCACGTTGACGTCACTGGTGATTAGTCATCCGCTGTTACCGTGGGTGGGAAGGACTCGAGGGTGGAGGAGCGGACGCGATGGCGGACAATGTCGAATTCGATGAGCATCTGTTCCGCAAGGCGGCCCAGAAGACGGGGCATGTCCAGGACCGGATCACCGGCATCATAGTCAGATTGAGCACGTCGATCGCGGCGCGGGGGAACTGCTGGGGCAACGACAGTATCGGCCGTAACTTCGCCAACGGCCCGGACGGCTCGGGCGGTTACACCACGACCAGGGACAACCTGATCAAGGGCGCACGAAACATGGCGGGCACGTTCGAGAACTTCAGCAAAGGACAGACGAAGACCGCGAATCTGCTGCGCGACATGGAGCACGGCAACCGCGACGGCATCCGCTGACCCGGGGTTCACCGACCGATGACGAACGAGCAAGCCAAGGCGGACTTGGCCGACATCCTCGACGGCGTCCAAGAACAGATGCGGATCATCGCACGGTTGCAGCAGGAGCGCGCCGAACTGACCGGCCGCGCGACCGTGCGCGGCAAGCGGGTGACGGTGGTCGTGAACGCCGACAACACGGTGATCGATACCCAGTTCGGGCCCAATATCGAGGACCTCAGCCATGCCGAGATCGCCAAGGCGGTCACCGAGGCCGCGCAGCTGGCCAGTGCCGACGTGGCCCGCAAGACACGGGATCTGATGGCTCCCTTGGACACTCATCGGGCCCGGATGCCGAAGCTGTCCGATCTGGTCGAGGGCATGCCCGAGGTGCGCGCTCCGGAACCCGTCCCGGCTCCGACGGCGCCGCCGAACGCGCGGGAGCGCAGGGAGTTCTCCGACGGCAGCGGCATGCGCTTCACCGATACCGAGACGGTAGAACGCGATCGTGGTGGATCGGTCACCGATTCCAGCTGGTGACCTCGGTGGCCGCACCGGGCCGTCGAGGTAGCTGAGCATGGCCATCGAGCTGCCCGGCGCGCTGAAGTACCTCGAGCCGATCGTCGGCATGGAGTGGCCCGAGGGCAACGAGGACCAGATGTGGGCCTTGGGCGGGGACTGGCGGACCGCCGCGTCCGAGTTGCGCTCGGTCATCCCCGACATCGTGGCGGCCAAGAGCGCGTCGATGACCGCCTATCCCTCGGGCGACGGCTACGAGGAGATGGTCAAGGCCTTCGACAGCTTCCTGACATTCGGCGGCGGCAACCCGCAGGACGACCAGACGCTGTCGAAGCTGGCCGACTACTTCAAGGAGATCGGCGACTCCGCTTACGACGTCGGCACCGAGATCGAGTACGGCAAGCTGATGTACTGGTCGTCGCTGGCGTTGCTGGCGGGGGAGCTGGCGGCGTCGTTCGCGTCCGGCCCGTTCAAGCCCGCGGTGGACGCGGCGGCGATCGCGGCCACCCGGATCGCGGTCCGCATCATCGGTCAGCGGTTGGTGCAGGCGGTGATCCAGCGCGTGGGCCGGATCGTGGCGAACCGGTTCGTGAGCTTCCTGCTCCGGCACATCGCGATCGACACGATCCTCGGCACCATGCAGGAACTCGGCGTGCAGGCCTATCAGGTCGAGCAGGGGCACCGCAAGAACATCAACGTCGAACAGGTCGTCGTCACCGCCGTCAGCTCCGCGGCGGGCGGCGCCGCGGCGGGGCCGTTGGGCGAGAAGCTCGGCCACGCGCTGACCCGGCGGTTCGGCCCGGAGTTCAATCCGTTCCTGCACGGCATCATCACCGGGACGACGGCGGGATTGGTCGGCGCGGGAGCGGGTTTCGTCGGCGCGACCGCGACACAGTTCAGCTTCGATGTCGCGACCGACGGGTTGGACCAGGCGCTACAGAACCTGGGGAACACGCCGGTCGACTGGCGGATGTTCACCGCGGGCGCCTCCAACGGCGCGATGACCAGCGTCGCGAAGGTCGGTTCCGCGCACATGTGGAACAAGATGATGCCGACCACGATGAGTCGTCCCGACTTGGGAACCCGCCTGAACAATCTCTTCGCCGACGCGGGCGGGGCGCGGGTGGGCTACCGGCCCGATGGCGCGGGAACGACCGGCGCGGGCGACGGCAGTCTGGCTCCAGGCGCCGGGAACACTTCCGGTGCGTCGGACACGTCCGGGGCGACGAACGGTGCGGGCGCTCCGCGCGCCGGAATGCCCGCGGCCGGCGGCAATAGTTCATCGAACTCCGGCGGCACGGATACGTCGCGCGCCACCGGTGCGTCCGGGGGAGATCGGGTTTCGAGCGCGGCCTCCGATGGCGCGAGGTCGGAGGGCAACGACGCCGGGCGGAGTGGTGAGTCCGGCACTCCGGCGCAGACCGGCGAGCAGGGCACGTCCGGCGAGCGCGCGTCGTCGGGTGAGCAGTCGTCGTCGGGTGAGCGCGCGTCGTCGGGTGAGCGCGCGTCGTCGGGTGAGCGCGCGTCGTCGGGTGAGCGCGCGTCGTCGGGTGAGCGCGCGTCGTCGGGTGAGCAGTCGTCGTCGGGTGAGCGCGCGTCGTCGGGTGAGCAGTCGTCCTCTGGTGAGCGGTCTACGTCGGGTGAGCAGTCGTCGTCTGGTGAGCGGTCTACGTCGGGTGAGCAGTCGTCGTCTGGTGAGCGGTCCACGTCGGGTGAGCAGTCGTCCGGCGAGCACTCGTCGTCGGGGGAACGGTCCACCGGTGAGCGGTCGGCGTCCGACACCGGCGCGGGGCTCGCCGACGAAGGAAGACAGGACCGCGGCGCCGGAGCCGGTCGGTCCGAAGAGCCGAATATCGCCGCGGGTCAGCATGATAGGGCTACCGAACCGGGGGCCGCCCAGCGCGGCACCGTCGACGGCGTGCAGAACACGGAGACGCGATCGGTTTCGGACACGGCGCCGACGGGCGCGACGCCGGCCGTGGGCGCTCCGCTGACCGGCCATCCGGCGTCGCCACACGCCGGACCGAGTATCGCGAGCACGCCGCCGTCCACTGGTGTCGCGCCGGGCGCGACGCACGCGTCTCCTGCTTCGCCGGGATCGAGCGACGCACGGCCCGCGTCGTCCACCGATTCGCGCGCCCAGGCCGCCAACCCGGACAGCAGGGCGGCCGCCGACCGGGGCCGGGCCGGTGTGGCCGATCGCGCCGCCGGTTCCGGTCGCGACGAGGCCGGGGTGCGTGCGGGCAAGGCCGACTCCGAGGCGCCGCGAGCCGAATCCAGGCGGGAGGCGGGCGCGACCCGTCAGGTCGGGGAGATGCGCCAGGACGGCGGGGCGCGCCCGGCCGGAGAGACGCGTCAGGCGAATGCGGATCGACCGGGCGAGGCGTCGCGATCACGCGATACCTCGGAATCCGACGACGGCAGGCGCGATACCGCGGAACCGGTTGTGCTGCCGCTCGCCGGTGACGCAGGTGAGTCCAGACCGGCGCGCCGCCCCGGCGGGGATACCGATGGCCCGGCCCGCCGCCCGGGCGGGGATACCGATGGCCCGGCCCGCCGCCCGGGCGGGGATGCTGATGGCCCGGCCCGCCGCCGGAGTGCGGACACCGATGGCCAGGCTCGCCGGGACACCGACGAGACGACGCGGGACGATCCGGATTCCGATGCGCAACAGGATCATCCGAAGAATCGCGGGGAGTGCGCCAGGCTGTCGCTCGCGGAACTCCAGGAGGCCACCGGTAGCGATACCATCCGGCCGCCGGACGAGCCGGTCGGCGAGCGCGGCATGTCCCTGCGTGAAATCGAGGAGGCCGCGGGCGGGCGTCTCTGGGACTACCCGGACGGCGGGCCGGACGAGTCTCGTCACCAGGGCATCGCCGACGAATTGCTGCGGATGGCGGCGGGGATGGACCCGCGCGATGTCGCCGAAGGCCGTGGACCGCGCGCCCTCGTGGTGGACGAATACACCGGTCCGGTCGACGAGCACGGGGTCGGCGCGCACGCCTACACCTTGACCGTGCGCATGCATCCGGACACCGGCGAGTTCCGCATCGAGGTGTCCGACCCGGGAGCGGAGAGCCGCAAGGGGTTCCCGCCGGACGTGCCGTCGGACCTCCGCTCGGTTTCGGCGATCCTGTTCGACGGTGCGGGAAAGGTGGTGCCGCCGAGCGGTTCCGACCCGCGGGTGCGACCGGCCGACGAACGGCCGATCTATGGTCCCGAGGGCGAGATCGCGGGTCGGCGCGATGGCGAGACGCCGAAGCAGTTCCGCGCGCGGTTGCGCGCCGAGATGGCCGACATGCACTCCAGGCGGGCCGCCGAGCAAGCGCGGCGGCTGCGTGACCTGATCGACCGAATCGATGAGGCGGATCTGCCCGAAGGGGTGACGAAACGCTCGCGGCGGATCAAGGCGGGACAGGCCGAATGGCATGCCCGCGAGTTCCGCAAGAACGCCGACACCTGGTGGCGGGTCGCCGGTGGGCGTCCCGCAGACGATGCCCCGATACCGCCGCGTTCGCCGTCGGACCCGGTGTCGGACCCGGTGCGTTCGCGCGATGACTCGAATGCACTTGACCCAGCACGGGTTGTGCCGGGCGACCGTGAACCGGGTGCTGCGGATGAAGCGAATCGGCCATTCGATCCGTCGTCCCCGCCGCGCGTCGGCGACGAGGTGCCGGAACCGGGTGATCGGAAGGTGGCGCCGCTGGACCGCGGCGATACGGAACCGGCGCGCTCGCGTGACGACTCGAATGCGTCCGATCCTGAACGTGTTCCGCCGGGTGACCGTGAACCGGGCGCTGCGGATGAAGCGAATCGGCCATTCGATCCGTCGTCCCCGCCGCGCGTCGGCGACGAGGTGCCGGAACCGGGTGATCGGAAGGTGGCGCCGCT
>NZ_JBEXME010000009.1:111972-169660 GCF_040610355.1 Nocardia sp. NPDC004168
AGGACCGCGGCGATACGGAACCGGCGCGCTCGCGTGACGACTCGAATGCGTCCGATCCCGAACGTGTTCCGCCGGGTGACCGTGAACCGGGTGCCGCGGACCAGGCGAATCGGCCGTCTGATCCGGCGACGCCGCCGCGCCTCGGTGACGAGGTGCCGGAACCGGGCGATCGGAAGGGGGCGCCGCTGGACCGCGGCGGTGCGGAGGGCGATGGCGCGCGGCCCACACGCGACCGCACTCCGGCGCTCGACGAGTCGCCCGACTTCCTCGGTGAATCCGACGACGCCGAGCACCGGTCGGAGCACGGCGACGACGATGTGCCAACCGGTATGTACCGCGACGCCGACGGGGTGCTGCACAAGTTCGGTGATCGGCCCGACTCCTACCGGGATCCGGACGGAACGTGGCATCACGAAGACGACGCCGCGGGCACCTACCGCGACGACAGCTTCCGGTTGCACGACGAGCTGACCAAGGAATATCTCAGCGATCCGCTGACGAGCCGCCCCTACCGGTTCATGGCCGATCCCGGCGACAAGCAGCCGTACGCCGTGGTCGACGCGAAGATCGCAGCCCAGATCGCGGAAACGGTCACCGAGCGGGCGACGGTGGAGGCGCAGCGCAACAAGGCCAATGACGCGGTCAAGCGGCACATGGCGGAGTTCGAGATCAAGAAGATCAGCGATCTGGCCGAGGAGAAGCTCCCCGGGCGCGTGGAGAAACTCGAGATCGAGATTCTCGAATCCGACCTCTCCGACGAGGAGAAGCAGGCGAAGCTGGATCGCCTCGGCGAGATGGAGCGCAACGCCGCGGAGTTCAACCGGCTGGGTCCGTTGCTGGTGAAGGCGTCCAAGACGCTCGGCGAACTGGCGGGCAGGGCGTTCGGGCTCGACTCGGAAGCGCGGCCAGGGGCGATACTGCTGTCGCCGTTCGAGGGCGCGATCGATGGCGCCGATACCGTCGACATAGCGGTACTGGTTCCCGGCGCCGACGGTGGTCCGCCGAAACTGGTGGTGATCGAGGCCAAGGGTGTCCACTGGGACCTTGGCGGTTCGAAAGTAGCTGAAGCGCAACAGGGTTCGCCGGAGTATCTGCGCCGTACGGCCGCGATCGACAAGAACTTGCGGCGGATTCTGACCGAGACGCCCGAGGAGATGGCGGCGCGCGGCGTCGACCCGGACAGCGCTGCGGGGCGGGCGCTGGCGAAGGCGCGTGAGCAACTGCTGGAGGCGCACCGGAACGGGACGCTGGAGGTCGAGTACCACCTGGTGCACGCCACCAAGAATGGCGTTGTCACCTCGCGCGAGTTCAACCTTCATCGGGATGGCGCGCTGGTGCGGGTCGATGTCATCGGCGGCATCGAATCGCCCGCGCTGGCGCGAACACCGGCTCGAGCGCCGCTGGCCGACGCCTCGGTACCTGATGCCGACGCTCCGGTACGCGATACCGGCACCTCGGCGCGGGACGCCGACGATTCGTCGGTCCCGCCGCAGGACGGCGACAGCGACGTGGCCGCCGCCCGCGATGCGGAGCTGCTCGGCGTTCCGGGCGAGGACGAATGGTCGCACCTGAGTCCGGAGGAGGTCGGCGAGCGGCTGGAGGAGCACCTGCGCGACGCCATGCGGAATCCCGACTTCGAAGTCTTCGGGTTCGACCTCGACGGTCTGAACCCCGAGGTGGTGCGGGAATACGCCAGGGCAATGGTCGATCTGGTCGATCGGTTCCCGTCCGCCGACCTGCGCAGCATCGGTATCGGCGGGCTGCCGCCCGAGGTGATCGGCATGGCGCAGCCACGGCTGGACGCGTCCGGCCGCATGTTCACCGAATCGATCGTCCTCAGTTACGACCACGCGACCGGTGCGCAGACCTTCCGGGACCGGATGCGGATCGGTGTGGACAACGGCCGGTTCTCCGCGGAAGTTCTGGGCCGTCCGGTCCGTGCCGTCGTGGCGCACGAATACGGGCACGCGCTCGACCACGCGAGTCAGCAGAGCGCACGCCATCGCGCCGAGGAACACCTGTACGAGCGCTATCTCGACGACGACACCCGCGACCCCGGTCTCGCTTTCGAGGATTGGCTGCACCAGCTCAGCGGCCACAGCTTCGACCGCGACGGCAACCTGCGGCCGGAAGAGGCGCTGCCCGAGGCGTTCGCCGATCACGTGCTCCGTGGCGACGACGAACCGGTCAGCGCGCCCGCCCGAGCGCTGCACGACCTGCTGACCCGGCTGGCCGCCGAGCCGCCGGAGAACAGCGACGCGCCGCTCTCGCTCGACGCCGACCACATCGACCTTCCGAACGACGGTTCGCGAGCGCGTGACCCCGACGACTCGTTCGGTCGCGACGGGGACGTCCTGTTCGAGGGCGACCTGCCGGAGGACGGGACGCCGCTGTATCGCGGCATCCCCCGGTTACTGCCCGACGGGTCGGTGAATCCGTCGTATCGCGAGGCGATTTCGGGACGCGCGGTGCCACGCGGAACCGTGGACTTGTCCGCCGAAGAGCACATCTCCCAGCGCCGCGCCGCCGAGAGCGACACCACGTCGTGGTCGCGTACGCGCAGCGCCGCCGAGGCATTCGCCGACGGCGACGGGGTGATCCTGGAATGGCGCACCGGGGCGCCGCCGGAGGGCGCGTCCTGGAAGTACAAGCCGATCTTCGATCTGCCGGACCAGTTCTCCCAGGTGCTGATCCAGGGGACGCTGCACGACGCGCGCGCGACCAGGTTCGTCGCCGCCGACGCGCATCCCGATCTCGCGGTCGGGGAGCACCCGGAGCAACCGGCGGGCGACCCGGCGCCGCCACGCACGCCGGATGACGAGCCCGCGGCGCATGCCCCCGACACCGAAGTGCTCGGCGCACCGACCGATGACGAATGGTCGCGCCTGAGCCCGGCGGAGGTCGGCGAGAAACTACGCGACGACCTGCGCCGGATGACGGACAACCCGCAGTTCGAGGTGTTCGGCTTCGACCGCGACGGTCTCAACCCGGAGGCGGTGCGCGAGATCGCCCGCGCGATGGTCGACCTGCACTCGCGCTTCCCGCAGGTCGACATCCGCCGCATCGGCATCGGCGACCTACCGGACAAGGCGATCGCGGAGGCGCGTTCCGGGTACGAGGACGGGCACCACTACACCGAGTCGATCACGGTGAGCCCGAAATACGTCGCGAGCGCGCGGGACCTGCGGCAGACGATGACCGACCGGGTCGGCGACGGGTTGTACGACCGGGCGGTCCTGCGGCGGCCCGCGTATTCGATCGCCGTCCACGAGTTCGGGCACGCGCTGGAATCCGCGGGTGACAACGCCGCCAGGCGCGGAGCCGAGGACCAGCTGCTCGACCACTACATGGACAACCATCCGGACAACCGGACGATGGACGGTTTCACGGAATGGTTGCGCGACAACCTCAGCGGCTACAGCCTGACGTCCCAAGGGATCGAACCGTCGGAGGCGATGGCCGAGGCGTTGGTCCAGGTGGTCGCCCACGGTCGCGACAACGTGGCCGAGCCGGTCCGGATGCTGTACGACCGGTTGATCGATGCGGTCGAGGGCGATGCGAAGCTGCTCGGTGCGCCGTTCGACGACGAGTGGTCGCGGCTGGGTCCGGCGGAGGTCGGGGAGAAGCTGCGCGACACGATGCGGCGGATCACGGGCAATGCCGAGTTCGAGGTGACGGGCTTCGACCGGCCCGGCCTCAACGGGGAGGTGCTGCGGGAATACGCCCGGTCGATGGTCGAGATGTTCGAGCGGAACCCGCAGGCGAATCTGCGTCGATTCGTCGTCGGCGAGCTGCCGCGCGGCGTCTTCGCCGAAACCGGGCAGTTGATCGAGCACGGCACCCGGCGGGTGTACGCGGACGACCTGCTGATCAACGAGCACTATGCCGCGAGCGCGACGGAGTTCCGGAAGGCCGTCGAAGAGAGCGTCGAATCGGGATGGTTGCATTCGAGCGCCACCCGCAGGCCCGTCCATGCGCTGGCGGTCCACGAGTTCGGCCACATCCTCGACATCAGCAGCGGTGGCTACGCCCGGCGCAAGCTCGACGCCGCGTTGCTGAACCACTACATGTCCAAGCAGCTGGGCGAACCGACTACCGAGGGCTACCTGGCGTGGCTGAAGGACAACCTCAGCGGATACAGCTTCGACAAGTCCGGGCAGCTCAACCCGGCGGAGGCGCTGGCCGAGGCGTTCGCCGAAGTGCGGTCGCGTGGCCTGTTCCAGGTGAGCGAACCAACGCGGGTGGCCTACAGCCTGCTGCACGAAGCGGTCGACCGCGGTGGCCGCCGCGGGTGGCTCGGCCGGTTCATGGACGGGCTGCGGCTGGAGCGGTTCATCTCGCGCGATGATCCGGGCGGGTTCGAACGCGACGCCGTCGAAGCGCCGCAGAACTCCGAGCGACACGCGGTTCGGGCAGACGACCCCCGGGACGGGGAGGAGCCGCGACGCCGAACCGATGCACCGCCCGCCGATCTCACCGAACCCGTCACCGCCGGGAGCGACGAGAACGGCGCGCGTGATCTGGTCCGCCCGGACGAGGCGCAACCCGCAGGCTGGCACCATCGCCCGACCGATGTGGCCGCGGCGGAAGTACGTGAAGTGCTGGTGCGCAGCGAGATCGGCAGGCAAGCGCTCACCCGGCTGCGCGACCTCGGCGCCGCCGTCCGGTTCGAGGAACCCGGCGACGGTCCCGGACAGCCGGACGGGTTCGACGGGCGGACGATGGAAGTGTTCATCGGCACCCGTGGCCGCGACCAGCTGGCGCAGGCGGCGGCGGTCGTGCGGACGGCGGAGCTGGCCGGTGCGGTCGCCGAGGGCAGACTCGAGGTGAACCCGGCCCGGATCCGCGCGCTGGACCGCGCCGATCACGTCGCCGCGCGGGTGCGGGTGGAGGCCGAAGCGCTCGGCCGCCAAGCCGAATTCCACCGGGAGATGCGCGAGGCCGGTTACGACCCGTACGGCGGGCCGGTGCGCGATGTGATCGATGCCGCGCAGCGCAGCGCGCTGGAATCGGCCTATCTGGATGTCTTCGACCGGGCCGTCGAGCCGGATGGCCTTGTGGACGACCCGGCGCGCCGGGCGATCCGGGATGCGGAGGTGGTTCGGCTGACCGCCCGGCGTGACGCCGCGGCCGCGGCGGTCGACGTGGCGCGGGCGCTGCGTGCGGAGGCGGCTCGCGGCCTGTCGGACGAGGGGCAACTGAGCACTCGCGCCGCACTGGCCGACACCATGGAGCAGTTGCACGGCCGGACGATCCGGATCGACCAGGCGAGCGCATGGCGGGACCGGTTGTCGGAACTGGAGCGGGCGTCGCTGCGGGTGATCGACCTCGAGGAGGTGCGCAACCGAGCCGACGCGGACCTGCGTCGGGTGCTGGACCTGGATGCCTGGGAACGGCAATCGGATTCGGGCGTGGACAGTGAGCGACGGCGCGCGGCGGGCGTGGCCGAGTTGCTGGCCGATCCGCGATTCGACGCACCGGAGGATCCACGCAAGGGCGTCAGCGGACGGCACGAGGCGGGCGAGGAGTGGGACGCCGCGCACCGCTCACCCGAGGGGGCGGCGGAATACGCTCCCTCCGATCTCGCGACGGCCCGCGAACTGGATCGGCTCCAGCGGGCGGAGGCGGCGGCCAGGCGCGAGCTGGCGCGCGTCGAGGCGGATTGGGATCGCGCGTTCCGGGGGCTGCAGGACGGATTCAACCTTCCCGACGACGAGATCCCGTCCACCCGGCAGGAAAAGTTCGACCTGGTCCGGGAACGGTCCGAGCGTATCGACATCTGGAACGGCACCAGCTACGTGCTGCTGCTGGCGGATCTGACCGCGCAGCACACGCGGGCGACCACGGAGCATGCCCGCGTACTGGGCGAGATCACCGACATCGTGCGGCGGGACCTGT
This sequence comes from Nocardia sp. NPDC004168, assembly GCF_040610355.1. NCBI lineage: Bacteria > Bacillati > Actinomycetota > Actinomycetes > Mycobacteriales > Nocardiaceae > Nocardia > Nocardia sp. NPDC004168. The sequence goes on from NZ_JBEXME010000009.1 coordinate 117,871, forward strand.
CCGACCGCGCCGCCCTGGCCGGAGAACCGCCACCCACCGACATCCGGGTGCGTTTCGACGAATCCGGTGACCTGCACGTCCTCCGAGACGCCGCCGACGCGCCCGCGCCGGCCGATCCGCCCCGGCACCGGGTGGGCGAGGGGACGCACCAGCGGACGATCACCGAGCACGCGGCCGCATTGCGGAACGAGGCACTGGTCGAACTCAGCGGCAGTCGACAGGGCAGATGGGCGGCGGCCGTGCTCGAGCGGCTCGGGGTGGACATCCGGTTCAGCGCCGAGTCCGAGGCGAGCATCCGTCGCATGGACAGCGGCCGCTACGGACTGCGGCCGGACGCGGGCTACAACCCGGTCACCAATACCGTCATGCTGGAATCCGACGCCGGATCTCGGCGGCACGCAGCGGAATTGGTGCGCGCGGCGCGGCTGGCCGAGCAGATGAACGAGGCAGCGGGCGAACCGCTGGCGCGGCTGACCCTTTCCCGCGACGAATACGTCGACCTGATGCTGGACCGGATGGCCGAGGCGTACGCCCTGATGTACGCGGGCAACGCCGACGACACCGGCATGATCGATCCGAACCGGATCGGCGTCGACGACCTGGAACGCGCCTACGGCAAGGCCTACGACGACGCGCTGCGCTACGCCGAGAAGACGTACTGGAAGTCGGGCGTCGTCCGGTCCTTCCCGCTATACCACCGGGCCGCCTTCCGCGCCGGTGTGCGCGCCGTGCGTGAGCATCTGAACCACCTCGGGCCGCACGTCGACTGGCGCGACTACGGCGATCACTTCGGGGCGGCATGGGACCGGGCGCACGGCATCACGCCGACCGAACGCGTCGTCGATGCCGACGCGCAGGCGCGCGACAGCCGTGCCAGGGCCGGGGAGCGCGCCACGCATGTCGCGCTGGAGATCGAAAGCCTGCGCATGCTGCGCGATCTGGGCGAATACGTCCCGGTCAGCCCGGCCGAACGCGCGTACACCGAGGCCTACGACAAGGCGTACCCCAAGGCGGAGAAGGCGCATCGCCGCAACCCCGAGGCTCCGCCGCCGGAGCAGGCCGCCCACCGGGCGGGACGCGAGGCGGTACGGCGCTATCTCGACCGGGTCGGCTTGGACCGGGCCGAGATCGCCCTGGACGTCGTCCGCGCGGCGGGCAACGAGGACGAGTCGCGGTGGGGTCATCCACAGGCGCGTGAGGACGGGATCGCGCCGCGCTCCGAAGACACAGCGACGCGCGAGATCGGGCGCGACGACGACGCCGAACTCGCCCGGCGCGTTCTGGATCAGGAATTCGACGGCGAGCCGCATCCGGAGCGGCTCACCGATCGCGTCGCGCGCTACCCGGCCGATTCCGAGCCGGGGAGGCGGCCGCGCCTGGTGGTCGTCGCCGAACCCGGACAGCACATCGACGCCCTGCGCGAACTGGCGGCGAACCACCCGGAACTCGCCGACGTGCTCTGGGACCGGTCGCACTACCTCGACTACCGCGAGGCGGTGCGCGGGGCAGGCGGCCTGCCGACCATGCACCACATCACCGTCACGGCGGCGGAGGGGCCGTACCGTCACCCCAGCAGGACCGAAGCGCTCACGGAGATGCTGGCGCACTATCTGCGCTACCGGGCGGAGGGCCGCACGCATCTCGGATTCGAGGAGTGGCTGAGACAACTCGGACCCGACGCGTTCTACACCGCCGAAGACGCCGAGAAGGCCCGCGGTACCAGCCGCCAGGGTTTCCACGTGCCGGGCAGGCTGACCGAGGGCTTCCACGAGGCGGGGCACCGCACCGCTGCCGACGCCGATCCGCCGTTGACGCCGCCGCATCCGGCCGAGGTAGCGCACCGGTTGTACACCCGCCGGATAGCGCTGCCCAGCGACTCGGGAATACCACGCCCGTCGCATCACGAACTGGAAATCTTCCGAGTCGGGTCGACGGTGCTGAGCATCCACCTGGAACCCGATGGCAACGGCGGCTGGCGGGTGCCCGCTCCGCTGTCGAACCGATCGGAATCCGATGTCCTGTCCACGCATCTGCAGGGTCTGGCCGCGCCCGACCGGAAGAAGCTTGTCGCGCGGATCATCGAGCTGCTCGGCGACGGCTCCACCGACTTGGCGGATCGCGCCGCGCCGCGCAGCAGGTTCGGCCGCTTCATCGATCGGTTGACGCCGGGCAGGGCGAGCACACCGGAAGGCGAACAGCCGCACCGCGTCGAGCGGTCCGGGAATGACGATCCGCACGTCGATCGGGACCGCGTGGCGGACGAGTCCCCGCGCGGTTCCCATCCGCCCGAGGACATCGCGGCGGACGTGCCCGATACGGAGGTGCTCGGCGCCGCGACCGCGGACGAGTGGTCGCAGCTGAGTCCGCACGAGGTCGGCGCGCTGTTGCGGGACCGGCTGCGCGAGGTCACGGGCAACCCAGGGTTCGAGGTGTTCGGCTTCGACCGGCCGGGCCTGAACCCCGAGGTGGTGCGCGAATACGCCAGGGCCATGGTCGAGATGCACCAGCGGTTCCCGCACGTCGACCTGCGTGGCGTCGGCATCGGCGAGTTGAAGCGGGGCGAGCTCGGGTGGGCCGACGGCCAGATCGACGACGTCACCAAAAAGGTCTTCACCAGGGCGATCGTCCTCAGTCACGAGCATGCCACGAGCGCGCGCGACTTCCGTGCGGCGGTGCACAACGCCGTAGGCAACGACCAACTGAAGCCGATGATGTTGCGGCGGCCCGTCTTCGCCGTCGCGGTGCACGAATACGGTCACGTGCTCGACCACGCCGGTGGTCTCGCCGCGCGGATGCGGGCGGAGCGCCATCTGCTCGAGCTGGCCGCCGCGGACCCCGACGGTGATTTCGGCGAGTGGCTGCGGGAACTCAGCGGGTACAGCCTCGACGAGGACGGCCTGCTCGACGATCACGAGGCGGTGGCCGAAGCTTTCGCCGAAGTCGTGCTGCGCGACCACTTCGGCGATCTCGGCCCGGCGAGCAAACCCATACGCGCGCTGCACGATCTGTTGCTGCACCACGCGGAGCAGGGCGGAATCGGCCGTGCCGTCGACGCGCCGACGAACGACCGCCTGGTTCTCGACACCCACGACGACCAGGTCCGCGCCCTGCTCCGGCAGACCGACTACGGCAAACAGATTCTGGCGAGCTTGGACAGCGGCCCGATCCGCACCGGCTACGAAGACACCGCGCCGGACGGGCGGACCGGCGAGTTCCGGCGTCGCGAACTGTCGGCGCTGGCGTTCACCGCGGGCAATTCGCACGTGCGCCAGGCGCTGGCTCTGGCGCACGAATCGCTGCACGCGCAACGTCATCTCCAGCGCACCACGGCGAACACACCCGAGCGCATCCGCGCGATGTCGCGCGATGAATTCGTCGACGCGATGGTCGACGAGGAAGCCGCCGCCAGCGGCAGGCACTTCCGGCTCGCGGCCGAACTGCGCGCGCTCGGCTACGAGATCGCCGAACATCCGCTCGAAGAGCACTACCGGGAAGCGTTCGACCGGGAGCTGTCCCGGCGGCGCTGGGACAACGCGGGAACCCGCACCGAGGCCCACGATCTCGGCGTCGCGGCGCTGCGCGAGCCGCTGCGCCGGACGGAATGGAACAACGGGCGCAACTACGCCGACTACTACGGAAACATCTGGGACGAGGCCAATGTCGGCCGCGACGGCGCGGCGGAGGCGGGCAGGCACCATCCGTTCTCGCCGACCACCGCGGACGAACTATGGCACGGCGCGCTGACCCGCCAGGACGCCAGGCTGCGGGCGCGGGAGGCCGCCGCGGAATTCGCCCGCCGGGCGGAGGCGCTCTTCGGCACCCGCGACGTCGCCCGATCGACGATCGATCGGGCGCTGCGGGAGGCGCAGGACGCGGCCACCCGGTCGGACCACGATGCCGAATCGCTGCGCAGGCAGCACGATCTGCGTGTGCTGAGCGACGCGGCGGATCTGCGGGACCAGGCCGGGACCCGGCTCGAGGGGCAACAGCACAGTCTCGCCGCATCGGCCGCGCGGGGCGTGCTCGGCGCGGCCATCCGCGGTGAGCCGGGCGCCCGGGTGCTCACCGATCACGTCGCTCATGTGCCGGGTGAGCCGGACCGGCTGGTGATCGCCGCGGAAGCCGGTGACCACGAGCGGGTCATGCGGGAAGCCGAGCGCGACCCGTTCGCGGCCGCGCTGCTCGGCCGCGACGATGTCGACCGCCGGTTCCTCGAAGTGCAGATCGACGACTTCGGCCGCGTGCGCGTCCGATCCGTCGACGAGCCAGGGCCGATCGCGCCGAGCGACCCGGTCGGTGCGGTCACGCCGCGCGATCTCGCCGGGACCGCGGCAGCGGAGCGGACCGCCCGTCTCCGTGCGGAACTGGCCCGGACCGAGATCGGCAGGCAGATCGATCGGGCGCTGACCGAGCACAAGGTGCGGGTCGAGTACGAATCGGACGCGCCGGATCGCTACTACCCCGCGCAACGGCGATTGGTCCTCGATCCCGGCCTGACCGACACCCAGCAGATACTCGCCCTGGTGCGCGGCGGCACGCTCGCCGATCTGACCCACGCGCCGGACATGCCCGACGCCGCCCGGCTCCGGACGCAGTCGTCGCGCCGCGCGTACGTCGGCGCGATGCTCGACCTGGAGACGGCCGCGCGCATCATGCAATTCGCGGCGATCGGCGAACTGCGCGCGGCGCGGCACGAGATCCCCGAGACCGAACTCGAGCGGGTGTACACCGAGGCGTACGACGCCGCGCACGCGGCCGCGCGGGCGGCGGAGCCGAACGCCTGGCCCGAGGATCTGCAGGACAAGGCCCGCGAGGCCGCGTTCGAGGCGCTGCGCCCGCTGATGGACGCCGAGACCGTCGGCCCGGATCGGACCCACGCCGATTTCTACGGCGACGCCTGGGACGCCGCGCACGGCACCCGCTCGTTCGACCAGGTCGTGGCGGATGCGCTGGCTTCCGGCGAGATCGGCGCGACGCTACTGCGCGAGGGCGATTCGGCGCACAGCGCCCGGAGCTTCGAGTTGGTCCGGTTCGCCAACGGCACCGAACTGATCCGCAAGATCGTCGTCAATCCGCGGCACGCCGTCGCCGAGGTACTCACCGGGGCGCTCGGCCGGGCCGTCGACGCCCCCGTGCCCGAGTCGGTACTGCACGAGCCCAACGTCGTCTACCAGCAGGTGATGCCAGGTGAACCGGCCGGGGACCGGCACCGCGATTTCGCCGATCCGCACGAACTCGGCTACGCCGATTCGATTCCCGGCCGCGCCCTCGGCCTGCTCGACACCGTGGTCCGGCCCCCGGACCGGGATCGTTTCGGCTGGCTCGCCGGGCCGGACCGGCAGCTCGCGGGCATCGACCACAGCCGCGCCTTCGAGAACAGCGCCGAGGCCCGCGACGCGGTGAGCCCGTTCGCCGAAGGATTCCTCGCCCGCGACGCCGACGGAAGCGTCCGCTACCGCGACAACGAGCTGACCCGCGAGGCCGTCGACATCCTCATCGAACGGGTCGCCGCGCTGCGGCCGCAGTTCGAGCGCTACGGCCGCACCGACTGGCACGACCTGGCCATGGAGCGGCTGGCGCGGGTACGCGAGCACGCGCGCGACATCGCCCCTGTGCCGCCGCCCGACGCCATCACGCCGGTCGGCGACGACCACACCGTGGTCCGCGAATACGACCGACGCAACACCTGGCTCTACCCCAACGGCAAAGGCGGCATCCACGTCACCGTCGACACCGAGGGGGTGCTGCGCGTCCATATACAGCCCGCCACCAGAGCGGCCGACGGCGCGGGCCTTTTCCGCAGCGCGATGTCCGAATTCGGGCACCTGGTGACCGAGATCCGGGGCGAATGGCACCGGGACGGTGGTCCGGGCCACGACCCGGACCTCTACCGGACGCCCGAGGAAACGATGCGCGACTCCCTCCTCGGCGAGCTGGCGGCCGAGCACGGCTTCACCGAAATACGTGTCGAAGCAGGCGATCCCGCGCCGACAGTGCGTTTCAGCGAGCCGGAGTTCGCCGACGCGGACACGCACTCGACGCCGGACGCCACCGGATCGCGCGAGCGGGTCGACGACAACCAGCGGGAACCGGCGGCGGACGACGCGGCCGACCAGCCGGAGCGCGCCTACAGCGAAGTCCGCGCCGACGACCTGTGGCAGCTGAGCCGGGTCGACGCCGAATCGGCCCAAGTGTGGCAGGTGCTCGAACAGTCCGCCGTCGGTCGCGAGGCGGCGGAACTGCTCCGCGCGGAGGGCGCCCGAGTGCGGTTCGCCGACCTCGGCGACGAGATCGGCGCGGCCGACGTCTTCGACCGCCGCACCATGGACATCCGGATCGACACCCATGACCGCGGACAGGTGGAGCTGGCCGGCGAACTCGTGCGTGTGGCCGCGCTGACCGAGGCGATCCGGGCAGGGCAGGTGGAGGTCACGCCGTCCCGGATCCGGGGCATGTCACGGGAGGACTACGTCACGGCGCAATTGCGCGCCGATGCCGTCGCGACCGGCAGGCAGGCGGAATTCCTGCGCGAACTGGAGAACGCCGGGTATCCCGGCCGGCCCACCGCGCTGGCGCCGGTCGAGGTCGAGTACCAGCGCGCGGTACGCAGGCAGTACCTCGAGGCCTACGACGCGGCCGTGGCCCGGGCGCAAGAGGCCGACCCGGCGATGGATGCCGGCCGGTTGCGCGAACGGGGACGAGAGGCGGGCGTCGAGGCGCTGCTCGCCGGTGACCTGTTCGACCCGCCGTGGTCCGCCGAGGAGCGCGCCAGTGCCCGCAGCACGCACGGCCGGGACTGGGACGCCGCCCAGCACCACGAGCGCTCGGCCGCCGAATACCGGCCCGCGACAGCGGAGGCCGCGCGCGAGACGCAGGACCTCGTGCGCAGGCACGCGGCTCACACCAGGGAGATCGGCCGCATCGACGCGGTGTGGGATGAACTGGTACACAAGCTCGACGGATTCGATCCCGAGCACAACGCGCTCGATCGCCGCGCGCTGGCACAGGATCGAGCGGACGTGCTCGCCCACCTGCGTGAACTCGCCCGCGCCCGGCGCGAACTCGGCGACGACCAGCTGGTCACGTTCGACGCTCAGGTGCGGATTCTCAGCGAACTCGCCGCCGATCGCGGGCGCGCGGTCGCGGCGCGGGACGGCGTCGCTCTCGAACTCGCGGCGCGAGTCGGGCACGACCTGATGGACCGGCAGGTTCGCGAGGCCGGTGGCAGCTGGCTCACCGACCGGGTGGCGTGGCTGCCCGGACGGCCGCCGAAGGTGTTCGTCGCGGAGACCGGTGATCGGTTCACCCGGGTGACCGGCGACGAGGCGCCCGACACGTCACTGCGGCACACCCTGGCGGTGGAGGATGTCGTCGCCGATCGGGTGTGGGTGGACGTCGACGACTCCGGCGCGGTGCGGTTGCGGCACGAGCAGACCGATCCTTCCGCGGTCCGGTCCGAGGACGACGGCCACTGGATGCGCGAGCGGACGCCGAATCCGCCCGACGATGTCGCTCGACCGGAGCGGCCCGCGGCCGAGGAGCCGGTACCGGCCGACCACCTGGCAAACCGGCTCGACCGCGTGATGCGCGAGCTGGACGGCGACAACCTGCGCGTCTACCAGAACATGCGCGGCGAGCGGGTGCGCGGCGACGGCAATTCCGTCGGCCGGTGGGCCATGAGCACCGTCGACCGGCTCGGCGTCGATATCCGGTTCACGTTCGACGACCCACCGGCCGCGCGTGACGGCAGGCAGCAGCTGCGGTCCGACAGCGGCTACGTGCCGTCGGCCGACAGCATTGTGCTGCACTCGAATTCGTCGGCGCTCGAGCTCGCCGAAGCGTGGGTGCACGCCGCCGCCATGGCCGAGCAGACGCGGGTGGGCGACGGTCCGCTGGAACGGCTCACGCTGTCGCGTGACGAGTACGTCGGCACGATGCTCGATCGCCAGGCCGAGGCGCACGCCAGGGCTTTCGAGTTCGCCCGGGTCCGCGAGGAACGCGCGAAGTACCAGAGCGAGCGGGAGCGAACCCCGGACGAGCCGCGCACCGTCGAACACGACGACCGACTGCGCGAGACGTTCGACGAGGCACGCAAGAAGGCACGCAAGATCGCCGCACGCGCGTATCGCGACAACTCGTCGGTCCGGCCATCGATGCTCGACGCGGCGGCCTACCGGGCGGCGGTGCGCGAGGTGCGCGCCGCGCTGGTCGAACGCGGGCCGCTGATCGACGGCGTCGACTACGCCACCCACTACGCCGCGGAATGGGACCGGGCCAACGGATTCACCGCCGCCGACCTCGACCACGCGCCCAGCCCGCACAAGGCGGACTCGCCCGAGTTGCGGCGGATGCGCACCGGTGACTTCGCTGTCGAGATCGAAACCCTGCGCGTGCTACGGGAATCGGGGCGCTTCGTGCCCGTCGGCCCCGCCGAGACCGCCTACACCCAGGCCTACGATCGGGCCTACCGGAAGGCGTCGCACGCCGACGACGGCGTGCCGCCCGAGCGTCGCGCGCTGGACGCCGGGCTGACGGCGCTGCGCAAGTACGTCGACAAGGTGGGGCTGCCCGAGGCCGAGATCACGATGGAAGTCGCCCGTTCCGCCGCGGACAACCACGGCCGCTACCAGCCGTGGCCGATGGCCGATGATGCGGCGGAGCCGGCGCGGCACGCTCCCGTCGAGGCCGACGACTCGGCGGTGGCGCGGCGCACGGTCAACGCCCTGCTCGACCGGGATCCCGCCGGTGTCCGCCTGACCGAACGCATCGCGCTGTTCACCGGTGAGCGGGGTGCGCACCGCCTGGTCATCGTGGCGCAGCCCGGCGGGCATATCGACGCGTTGCGTGAACTGGCGGTGCGGAATTCGGCATATGCCGAGGTGTTGTGGAGCGGAACGCATCGCCTCGACTACCTCGCCGTCTCGCCGGACGACGGTGGCACCCGCTGGCTGCCCGCGGGGGTGGCGGAGGGGCCGTATCGCGCGCCCGACCGCTACGAGACGATGCAACAGTTCTTGGCGCACTATCTGCGCTATCGCGAGGCAGGCCGCACCGGTCTCGGCTTCGAGGCGTGGCTGCGTCAGCTCGGTCCGGAAATGTTTCACACCAGGCAGGATCAGCGGGAAGCGGACGCACACGAAGCCTACGAGGGCCGCCAGAACAAGGGCTCGCTGCGCCACGACGCGCTGACGAACTTCCGTACGGAACCGGAGGTCGGCGAACCGCATCCGGCGGTGGTGGCCCACCGGCTGGCCACCAGGCAGGTGCCGCTGCCCGAGCCGGGGACCGGACCGGGCGTGTCGTGGCCGCGGACCACGGTCGGCAGCATCGAGATCGCCGATTACTCGTTCGGCATCGTGCTGGAGGCCGATGGCAACGGCGGGTGGCGCGTGCCGGCCCCGACCGGCGACGGTGGTTTGGACGACGCCTTCGGCAGGCTCTTCCACGGCATGTCCGACAGCAGTGTCAAGAAGCTGGTCAAGCGGATCTCCCGGTTGCTCGGCGACGGCGGGTCCGATCTGGTCCGGCGCGAACCAAGGGGAGCGCTGCGGCGCATGGCCGACCGGCTGTCCTTCGGATCGCGCGACGACGCCCCGCGCTCGATCGACGCGGGCGAGATCGAGCACAACCCGCCGCAATTCGACCGGCCGCGCACCCCCGACCCGGATCAGGCCCGCCGCGCCGAGGCCGACCGGCGGCAGGCGGTGCTGGACCGGCTTGCCGCGCAGAACCACGACGCGGTGCGCGAACGCGACGCCGCACGCGCGGCGAAGGATCCGGAACGGCTCGCAAGGGCCGAGGAGCGCGTGGAGCGCCTGGACCGGGCGATGGCGACCGCCCTGGAACGCGACGCGTTGCTGCGCGCGGATGCCCGGCCGGTCACCGATCGCGTGGGCGTCCTCGCGGGCGAGCCTCCGATGGTGCTGGTGGTGAATCTCGGCGGGACGGATCCGGCTCACGCGCTGGCCGATGCGGCCGCAGGGCATCCGGAGGTGGCGGACGCTTTGGCTCGAGGCGCACGGCCGCGCGAGCTGCGGGTCGACCCCGACGGCACCATCCGGGTCGTGCCGATCGCCCCGCGCGCGGATGCGGCCGCAGGCGGAGAGTCGCGGCACACCGCGGCCGGGCGGCGATCCGATGGCCCAGCCGAGCCGGGTGAATCCGGAACCGCGAAACCCGGCTCCGGCGAGGATAGAGCCGATTCCGCGAAGCTCGGCGACGCCGAGACCGTGCGGCTCGGCTCCGGCGAGGGTGACGCCGATGTGAAGTCCGGCCCGGGCGAGGGCGATGCCGATTCCGTGAAGCCGGGCCCGGGCGAGGGTGATGCCGATTCTGTGAGGTCCGGCCCGGGCGAGGGTGAAGCTGATTCTGTGAGGTCCGGCCCGGGCGAGGGTGAAGCTGATTCCGTGAAGCCGGGCCCGGGCGAGGGTGATGCCGATTCCGTGAAGTCCAGCTCTGGCGAGGGTGATGCCGGTCCCGCGCAGCCCGCTTCGGGCGACGGCGGTGCCGAAAAGCCGCCGACCACACCGCGCTCCGCGGACGACCCCGGCGACGAGCCCGGCCCGCCATCCGACTGGTACTTCCGGATGCGGATCGAACAGGCCGACTGGGAGGCGGACATGGCCGCCGACCACGCCGCTTGGTTGCGCGAGCTGGCCGACGCGAACCCGGACGACCGCTGGGCACGGTTGCGTGCCGAACAGGCGGAATGGAACGCCCGCATGGCCGCCGACCGCGCGGCCTGGTTGCGACTGGAGCAGGCGGAGAACGAGAGCTGGTCCGCCACGCTCGAAGCGGACCGGATGCGGCGCATCGCCGACGTCGATCCGGACGACCCATGGGCGGAACTCCGCGCGCAACAAGCGGAATGGAACGCCCGGATGGCGGAGGACCGGGCGCAGTGGTTGCGCAGGCTCTACGCGCCGATCGGGAGCGAACCACACGCCGATTCGGCCACGCCGGACTCGGCGGCTTCGGCGCGGACCGACTCCGCGCCGTCGTCCGCCGCCACTCCGGAGACGGACACACCCCCGCTCGGCGCGGACGAGTCGCGGACCGGTGGCGCCGATGACGACCCGCGCGCTCGGATGTCACCCGAGACGCGGGCGCAATACGACCGGCTCGCAACCGAACTCGAGCAGGCGCGGGCCCGGCGCGACGAACTGCGCTCGCGGCGCGACGAACTGGCGGGACGGCTGCCGATCGATGACGCCGACGACTGGGCGGCCCTGCGACCCGGACCGGACGGCCTGGACCGGACGCTGGAGGAGCTGCGCGGACGGACCATGCCGGTCAGCGAGATGCCGGAACGTCTCGCCCGGATCGACGAACTGGAACAGAACGCGCGGCACTTCGCCGACGCCGACGTGGAAACCGCTCGCCTGGGAGCGCAACTCGCGGATCTCGAACTGTCCACCACTCCGGTGGGCGAATACGACCGGCTCGTCCAGCAGCGCCAGGCCCTGACCCGTGAACGCGAGTTCTGGCGGGCCAAACGTGAGGACCGCGCCGCCCGCTGCGAATCCTGGGGTGACAGCGTCGTTCTGGACGAGTCGGCGTTGCGCGGGGATCAGCTGGAGACCACCGTGCTGCGGCTGTACGAGGCCGCGAACGTCAGGACGGTCGACGACGTCGGCGGCCCCGACGACGCGCCGCACACCGACCGGGTCGCGCCGGAGCCGCTGGAACTCGAGCATCGCAGGCGGACGATCGAGAAACTCGCCGCGGCCGCCGAGCAGGTCAACCAGCTCGACGAGCGGATCCAGCAGGTGGACCGTCGAATCGATGAGTTGCGCAGGGCAGGCGTCGGAGCGCAGCGGTCCCGGCCGCAGGACGTGATCGACGCGCTGGAAGGGCTGGCCCAACAGCGGGCCGACGCGCTGCGCGAGGTCAAGCCGCTGCGGCACGAGCGCGACGACCTGGCGGCGCGCCTGGGCCTGCTGGATCCCGAAGGCCGAGTCGATCAGGCGGCCTGCGAGCCGGAGCGGCTGGACCGGACCGTGGCCGACCTGCGCGCGGCGGTCCGGGACGGGCTCGCCGACGGCACGCTCTCCGAGGCGGAGGCCGACGCTCGCCGCCGGGACATCGACGCGCTCGATGCCGTCGCACGCGAGGTGAACGACGCGCACAACGCGATCGGCCGCATCCAGGACGACATGGCCAGGGTTGCGGGCGCGTATCGGGATTTCATCGAACGCATCGGCGGCCGGATGGTGACCGACCGGGTCGGCATCATCGACGGCGAGCGCCCGCGCATCATCGTGTTCGGTGCCCGGCCCGACCCGTCCGCCCCGCGCGCCGATCACGACGCCGCTCTGGCCGACGCCCTGCGCCGCAGTTCCGATGTGGCACAGGCGATCGTGCGCCCGGAGACCACGGTCGACTACCGTCACGTGCTCGCCGACCGCGAAGACAACGTGCGGACGCAGGACATGGACCCGCCCGAGATCGAACGGTTGAGTACCGGGTGGATCGGCGGTCGCCGCCTGGACATCACCTCGTGGCGCGACGCCGACGGCGTCTGGCACCGCGTCGATCCGACCCGTCCGGACTGGGAATTCGGGCGCGATCGCAGCGAACCGCCGAAGAAGTACTCGCGGAAGGAACTGCCGGACGGTGTCAGCGGGTGGGCGATGGAGGACGTCGTCAACGACATCACCCTGCCGACCGACGACGTCCCGCCGGGCATGATCCCGGAGAGCACCCTTCCGCTGCACATGCCGCAGGCGCCTTCGCGGTACGACACCTCGGGCGTCGACGAGCACGACGTGTACACCCAGCACTGGGGCGGCGATTCGTACAACGTGGTGCGCCTGCTGCTGATGGCGGCGCAGGTGCCCAAGCATCCGGCGGTGAAGGCGTGGATCCAGCGTCATCCGGAGATCGGCGAGTGGGTGCAGGCGCGGCCGTGGCTGCGACATGTGCCGCCGTTCGGCACGGTGTTCCGCAACTACGAATGGTTCGCCCCGCCGCAGCGCAACATCCAGCCGATGCACCGGCCGTGGAATGCGGCCGACCATGTGCCGCCGGGCGACCGGGTCGACATCCCGGAGGGCCTGCGGCGCGAGTGGGACCGTGACGTCGCTGCCTGGCAGCGGGTCGAGGACTGGGCGGACGGGGAATATGAGCGCTTCCTCGCCGACGACACCGACATCGACCGGATCGCCGACGGCCTGGACCGGCATCGGCGCGCCGAGCAGGAAACCCGGGCGCGCGAGGTGGTGGACGCCGTCGCACGGCTGGTCCGGCGGCAGCCGGGTATCGATCCACTCGGCGACGTCGACGCGCAACTCGGGCGCATCCACGACAAGATCGACCGGATGGCGGCCGACCTCGCGGACCGGTTCGCCGCCGAGGACCCCGACGCGATTCGCGACACTGTGGAGGACATCCGCGAACTGGTGGCGGGCGGTGGCGATCCCGACGACATCGCCACCGCGCTCGCCGAGCACATGCGCGACGACGTTCCCGTGTTCACCCGCGAGGAACTGGCGCGCATCAAGGACCACCTGATGGTCGACGAGCATCGGGTACGCGAACACAGCGATCCGGCCGGCCGGTACACCGACGAGAAGATGGACCGCCTCGCCGATGTAGCGGAGGCGTGGCAGCGACTGATCGACGGCGTCCCGCTGTCACAAGACTTCGTGCTGCTCGACGACATGCTGGCCGAAGCGCGATTCCTGGATGAAAATCCGCTTTCGACCTGGCAGCAGGCCAACGCGCACGCGATCACGCTCGGTTATCACTGGGACGCCGACCGCCCGCCGTTGACCGATTGGCGCGCGGGCATCCCGTACGCTCCCGCTCCGCTCGCACCGGACCCGGGCTACCTGCCGCCCGCATCGGGTGCGACGCCGTCGCGGCCCCACGGCCCGACCGATGGCCCCGGCGAAGGACCCCGCGGCGGCGATCGCCGCCCGCCCGCCGGAGAGGAGCCGTCGCGTCCACGCGAAGAGGACGAATCCTCGGCGCCGAACGCCGACGGCGGTGCGCAGAAGCCCCCGGAGGATCCACCCGCACCCGCGCGTCCGGACGAGCCCGACGAGCCCGACGACTCGGGTGACGGTGAGCAGGGTGCGCCGCGGACCGATCGTCCCGAGGACGAACCGGATGCGGCGTCGCCGCGCACCGCTCGTCCGGACGAGTCCGATGATTCGGGTGACGGTGGGCAGGGTGTGCCGCGGACCGACCGTCCTGAGCGCGAACCGGATGCGGCGGAGGCGTCGCGCACCACGCGTCTGGGCGCGTCCGATGATTCGGGTGACGGTGAGCTAGCCGTGCCGTCGACCGACCGTCCCGGGAGCGAGCCGGATGCGGCGTCGCCGCGCACCGTGCGTCCGGATGAGTCCGGTGAAAGTGCGTCGGACGACCCGCGGAACGCCGCGCCGCACTCCCCATCCGTCACCGCGCGCGACGATGCGCACCGAGCGCTCGCCGACCTCGACGAGCTGCACCGCCGAATCGACCAGCAGCTCGACGACCTGTTGCGCCGCGCGAGTACGGATCTGGACCGGATCGAGCAGCGCGCTCTCGACCGCCTGGCCGACATCGAAGTCGAGATCGCCGCACGGTTCGACGAGCTGTCCGCTCGGCCCGACCAGGGCGTCCCGGCCGCAGCCGAGGTCCCGCCGCTCGCGGCGCCCACGGCCCGCCCGGGCGCGGAGAACTCGGCCGAGGCGGCGCTGGAGCGCATCCGCGCGGAGTTCGACGACGCGGCCCGGCGCACCGACGAACGATTCGACGAGCTGCTTCGCGACACCTTCGCCCAGCTCGACGGGATCGCGACGGACCTCGATCAGCACTTCGACGCCGCCGTCGCCCGGCTCGACCGGCTCGCAGGCGGGCCGGACGACGCGGCACACCCGTCTCCGGAGGCCCAGACGCTGGACGAGTTGCACACGCGCCTGCTGGACGAACTGGACGAGATCCACCGCCGCGCCATGGACCGCCTCGACGCACTCGAACGCGAGCTCGACGGGTTCCCCTCGGGCACAGAGCCAACGCCACCGCCCGCGCCGGGGGAACCAGTGGCGGGAACTACGCGCGTGGGCGATCCGGCTCCGGGTGACGGCGACCGGTCTCCCAGGAGACCCGTCGCGGGAAGTGCGCGCGTCGGCGACCCGGCTTCACCCGGAGAAGCTCGGGAGACCAGAGGGCCTGTCGCGGGGAAAACACGAGCCGACGACCTAGGTGCGACTGGCGGCGAAAGGTATACGGGTGTTGACGCCGAGCATCTGTCGGCTGAGCGTGATGCGGCGGCACAGGAGTTGGCGGATGCGCGGGCCGACCTCGCGGACGCTCGCCGTGGGTTGCCGGTGAACGAGGAGGATCTGACGCGGGATGCGTTGGACGATGCGCTCGAAGCCCTGCGTGGCCGCACGATGCGGGTGGATGAGCAGGGCCCGTGGCAGGAGCGGGTTGCACGGCTCGAGGATGCGGCGCGGCGGGTGTTCGACGCGGAGGACGCGTTCGCGCGGGTGGACGACGCTCGCGACGAGGACGGCCAGGTAGCCCGTCCGATATCGGACAACCCCGGCGAAGAATCTGCTTCGCGTGGAGCGGGCACCGTGGCCGGGGAATCGGTACGTGTCGACGCCGAACCGAGCCGCCCGACCGCCCGGCGTGATGCGGCGGAGCGGGAGTTGGCGGACGCGCGGGCCGACCTGGCGGATGCTCGCCGTGAGTTGCCGGTGAACGACGAGGATCTGACGCGGGATGCGTTGGACGATGCGCTCGAAGCCTTGCGTGGGCGCACATCGCGTGTGGACGAGCAGGGGCCGTGGCACGAGCGGATTGCGGAGTTGGAGCGTGCCGCGCGGCGCGTGTCCGACGCCGAGGACGAATTGGCGCGGGCCGAATACGCTCGTGCACAAGCGGCTCGGGCTGCTGACACCGAATCGCCATCGGAAGACGTAGGCGCAGAGCCGGTTACACGTGAGGTCGAGGCCGAAGAACCGGTGCGTGCCGACGCCGACCAGGATCGCCCGGTCGCTGGGCTGCCTGACACCGCCGAACCGCGGGCGGAGGCCGCAGGTGCGGATGGTGAGCCGCCATCCGGGCCGCCGCCCACGAATGCCGAGCCACCGGCCGATGGCCGTCCGGATGGTGCTCGTCGCACCGGCAATCCCGTTCACGACGTGCTCGAATTCCTTCGCGAACAGCGCGATTGGACCGATCAGCGCGATGCCGACCCGCTCACCGATGCCGAGGCCGAGCACGTTCGCCTGCTCGCCGAGGCATTGGGTCTCGACGAGAGATTCGCCGCGCTGCGCGATCCGCTGGCCGCCCTGGCCGAACTCGCCGAAATCGCGCGGGCGCGAGGCTTCCTCGACGATGCCGACGGCCCGCGCATGCGCTACCCGGACGATTTCGAGCCGCTCACCAGTGCGGAACGCTACGGAGACGAGCAGTTCTGGCTGGCCGAGGCGCCCGACGACGGCCTGCGCGACGTACAGGACGACTTGCGCCGCGCGGGCCTGCCGATCGAGCAGCCGCGACTGCCCGCGGCTGCCACGACCCCGGATGCCCTGCCACCTGCCGACCCAGGCCGCACGGTCGCCGACTCGGAACGCCCGTCCGCGCAACGGGACGCGGCGGCCCGCGAATTGGCCGACGCGCGCGCCGGTCTCGCGGATGCGCGGCGTGGTCTTCCGGTCGATGACGAGGATCTGACACGGGACGCATTGGACGGCGCGCTCGACGGACTGCGCGGACGCACGCTGCGGTTGGACGAACAAGGTCCGTGGCAGGACCGTGTCACGGAGTTGGAGCGCGCTGCCCGCCGTGTCTTCGATGCCGAAGCGGAAGTCGCTCGGCTGGACGATGCCCGCGCACAGGTCACTCGGGCAGCCGAGCCGCACTCGAATGATGCGAACCGAGAGCGTGCCGGGGATGCGCACGAGTCGTCCCGCGCTCCGCGTCCTGAACCGATCGACCGGACTCGCGACCGGCTCGCACGCCGATTCACCCTCGACGAGGACGATCTGTCCCCGGAGCATCTCGGCGCCACCATCGCCGACCTGCGTTACCGAAACCTGTTGCAGGCGGGCATGGTCGAGGCGCTCGCGGCAGCGACCGAGCGGGCGCGCGGCACGCGTCATCCGGACTTGCGCGCGCAGGTGCGCGAGACCCGCGACGCCTGGGCACGGCGGCTCCGCATCGATCCGGCCGATCTCGATCGCGATCCGGCCGGGACGGTGGAGCAGGCCCGTGCCGCGGTGCGCCGCGACGCGCAAGCCATCGCAGACCTCGCCGACGCCGTCCAAGCGGCCCGCGGCCAGACCGGCGCCGAGCCCCAGCCTGGGGAGACCCGCCGGTACACCCTCGAGGTCGATGGTGAGCGCGTGCCGGCGCGGCTGGTCGCCGACGAGAACGGCGGCTGGCGGGTGGAGACACCCGAACGTCTCGACGCACCCGGACCGGCGGACACCGACGTGCCCGCACCGCGGCAACCGGAGCGGCCGAAGTCGCGGCTGCGTCGCCTGTGGGAGGCACTGACGGCGGGATACCTCGGCGAGAGCCCGAAGTACCCGTCCGGCTCCGGCATCGATAGCGCGGGCCAATCGCTGATCGCGCACGAAGCGGGCCTGCCGCTCACCAAGCACTACGACCCGACTCCCGCGCCCGGCGACGAATACGAGGTGATGCAGACCAAGTTCAGTCCGGTCCGCATCCTCAAAGAAGCCGTCACCATGTGGCGCAAGCGGGAACTCGTCCCGTTCCTGAAGCGCCTGACCTCCCGGGTCGCCGACTCGGCGGCCGAGTACGGCACACCGGTCGCCCGCGACGGCGAGGAGTACCGGTACTGGCTGGAGGAGGCCGATCCGGAGCTGGTGCGCAGGGAACTCGGGGTGGAACTCGAGGAGCTGAAGCGACAGGCCGAGGACGCCGCCCGCGCGATCGCCAGGCCGGAGCCGACCGACGGCGAGACGCCCGACGCCACACCGGAACCGGCCCTGCGGTCGGGCGAGGAGCTGCCCGCGAGCACCGGTGAACTCGCCGACTGGCTGCGCGAGTTGTCCGAGGCGACGGTCCGGCGGCAGGAACTGGCCGACGCCCTGGTGGCCGCGGCCGATGCGCTGGGCGTCGACCTCGGTGAACCGACCCCCGAGAACGTCCGTCGGGTCGTCGATCTGCTGCGGTATCAGCAGATCCGCCGGATCGGCGCGCTCACCGGCCTCGCCGAGGCGTCCCGCCGGTACAATGCCGAGCACGAGCGGATCCCGTACAGCGACGAGGTCGGCTTCTTCGACGCCAACCCGATGAACCGTTTCCTCGGTGAGGTAGTGCGCGCCTTCGGCGGCAACCCCACCCTGTTGGACTGGCAGGGCGTCAACAACGGCGGTGAGCCGAGCCGCGAGTGGGGCGATCTCTACGACACCGACCAGCCGGGCCAGGACCAGGGCCTGCGCTCCTTCTTCGAGAATGCGCTGCGCCGCGACCAGATCAAGGACGAGCGTTCCGTGTGGGCGCAGCTGCTCGGCACCGATCTGCACGCGCTCGACGCGCATCAGCTCGCGAACGCGCTCGCCGACGAGATGGACCGGATCCGCGAGCACGCGCGCGGCATGACCGCCTTCCGCACCGACGCCGACGAGTTCCTGCGGGCCGATGCCGCGGCCGACGAACTCACGGGCCTGATCGGCGACATGGCCGGGCGGGACTGGGTACTCGCGCGGGGCGGCGCGATGCTGGAAGACGGTACCGGTCTCGGTCTGGTCCCCGGCGAGCCCGGCGGGCCGATGCGGTTGGTGGTCGTGGACGGCACGCTCGGCCACGACCGCGTCCTCGCCGACGCGCTCGCGGCGCACCCCAGGCTCGCCGAGGCCGTCAACGAGGGCATCGTCGAGGTCCACTACCTGGTCACCGACGTGCGTCCGGACCGGATCGCGATCGCCGACGGCGGGGCGACGCAGGTGCGTCACTTCACCGGCGAGGTCGAGGGACGCAGCCTCGACGTCACCGTGGTGGACGACGGCGACGGCTGGCGTGTCGTGCCGGACGCTGTCGTGAACTCCGACACGCTTCCTGTCGCGGACGAGGCGCCGGAACCGTTGTCGCGACAGGAGATCGGCGACGCCATCAGTGAACTCGCGCAGCGCCTCGACATCACCGAAGCGGAGCTGGCTTCCCCGGAACTGCTCGCCGAGCGGCTCGCGGTGCTGCGCGACGAGAACGCCATTCGCGCGGGACAGATCGAGGCGATCATCGACTACGCGCGCACCGCCTGGGACATCGACACCTATCACGAGGTCGGCGACGCGCGGCATGTGCTGGCCCACCGGCTCGGCCTGGACGCCGCGGACATGACACCGCGGCGCCTGGCCGAGGCGATGGCGGACCCGGATATCCGCAACGCCTTGCGGCAGCAACGGGCCGAGGCGCTGGTCAAATACGCGAAGCTGTTGCGCGGCATGGGCCCGGCCGCGATCGATGCGGCCAACGACCGGCTGGTCCGGCGTCTCGACGCCTTGCCGGGAACAGTGCGGATCACCGGCCTCGGGCAGCTGGGCGAGGTGATCGCCAACCAGTCACATCGGCCGAACCTGCACCCCGACCTGGTCGACGCGCTCACCGACTACGCCGACGCGCTCGCCGCGGTCGATGTATTCGACCCGCGCGCCCACGGTGACCGAGCGCTCGATCCCCGCGTGTCCGATGTCGAGTTCCCGGTGCACGACAAAGCCGTTCGCCACCTGCTGGAGGTCATCGGCGACGTCGCCCACCTCACCGAGGCTCCCGGCCGGCTCGGCATGCTGGACGGCGACACCAGCGCCGCGCCCGGCCCCGATCGCGGGGCCGGGCGGGACTTCGCGCGCCTGGTCGGCGTGGACCTGACCGACGCGGGCCCGGAACGGTGGGCCGAGGTCTACGAGGTCTACCGCGACGGCAAGCTCGACCAGAACGAGCGACTGACCCCCGGTCAGCTCGCCGAAGTGCAGGCCGAGCTGCGCGCCGAGGTCGTCGGGCGCGCCGACGACATCGCCGCCCTCTCCGATCTCGTTCAACGCGCCGCCCGCGCCGATGTGGAACGCCTGTCCGCGCAGCGCGCCGCGGTGGTTCGGGAGTTGGCGGACGCGCAGGCCGATCTTTCGGATGCCCGCCGCGGTCTTCCGGTGAATGACGAGGACCTGACGCGCGATGCGTTGGACGATGCGCTCGACAACCTGCGTGGGCGCACGTTGCGGGTCGAGGAGCAGGGCCCGTGGCAGGAGCGGGTCGGAGCGTTGGAGCGCGCGGCACGCCGCGTCTTCGACGCCGATGCGGAGGTGGCCCGTTTGGACGATGCCCTCGCGCAGGCCGATCGAGCAGCCGAGGCGCCCTCGCACGACCGAGCGCATCAGCCGGAGGGGCAAGACACCGGTCACGCGGTCGAAAGCCCACGTGCCGATACCGAGCGGGCGCGGCTGTCCGCCCAGCGGGACGCGGCGGCGCGGGAATTGGCGGACGCCCGGGCCGACCTCGCGGCGGCTCGCCGTGGATTGCCGGTCGACGACGCGGACCTGACGCCGCAAGCCCTGGATGACGCACTGGAAAACCTGCGCTCGCGGACGATGCGAGTGGACGAGCAACAGCAGTGGCAGGACCGGCTGACCGGACTCGAGCAGGCCGCCCGCCACGTCTTCGACGCCGAAGCGGAGGTTGCCCGCCTGGACGACGCGCTCGCCCAGACACCCCAGCCATCCGACCGGTCGCCGAACGTTCCAGCAGAAGAACCAGCTCCAGACGCGGCAGCGAAATCGGCCCGTGCCGAGGCGGATACCGAGCGCGAGCGTCTGTCCGCGCAGCGTGCTGCGGCCGCCCGTGAGTTGACCGATGCACAAGCAGTACTCGCGGATGCTCGTCGCGGACTGCCGGTGAACGACGAGGATCTGACGCGGGATGCGTTGGATGACGCGCTTGATGGTCTGCGTGGGCGGACCATGCGGGTGGATGAGCAGGGCCCGTGGCAGGACCGAGTCACGGAGTTGGAGCGTGCGGCCCGCCGCGTATTCGACGCCGAAGACGGGCTCGCGCGGTTGGACGAGACACTCGAGCAGGCCGCTGGAGCCATCGAGCCGCTCTCGCCCGACGGACCGGAAGAATCGGTTTCGCGGGCAGCGGAAGAGTCCGCTCGTGCCGAGGCGGAAGCGGAGCGGGCGCGTCTGTCCGCGCAGCGTGCTGCGGCGGAGCGGGAGTTGGCTGATGCGCAGGCCGATCTCACGGATGCGCGTCGTGGACTACCGGTGAATGACGAGGATCTGACGCGGGATGCGCTGGATGACGCGTTGGATGGTCTGCGTGGGCGGACGATGCGGGTGGATGAGCAGGGCCCGTGGCAGGAGCGGGTTGCGCGGCTCGAGGATGCGGCTCGGCGTGTGATCGATGCCGAGGACGAGCTCGCGCGGGCCGAAGACGCTGTGCGCGAGCATCCTTCGGAGCGCTCCGCGCATCGTTCCTCCCAGGAGGGCGCGTCCGGTTCCCGGACTGCTCGCGGTGGCGGGGAGAAGTCACGCCGGGAGCGTGACGGTGGCGAGGATTCGCCGGAGAGCGGAACTCGCGTTCATCGCGACGGTGCTGACGAGTCGTCGGGCGGTGCTCGCTCGAACCGCGACGGTGATTCGGAGCCGCCCGCGGGTCCGTCGGGCCCGGGGCCGGTGCGTTACCGCCGGATGCCGCCGAACTGGGCGCTGCGCTCGCACATTCCGCATCCGCCGAGGGACTACGAGTTCGAAATGCCGGGGCCGTTCCTGAACGAAGTGGAGCGGTGGCCCGTCCCTATGCCGCAACCGGAACCCCCGAAGCCGCCGAACCCACCCCAGCCACCCACGCCGCCGGTTCCGCCGCTCCCGCCGGTTCCGCCGGTTCCGCCGACACCGCCGGTTCCGCCGACGCCACCGGTTCCGCCGGTTCCGCCGACGCCACCGGCACCGCCGGTTCCGCCGACACCGCCGGTTCCGCCGACTCCGCCGGTTCCGCCGACGCCACCGGTTCCGCCGGTTCCGCCGACTCCGCCGGTTCCGCCGACTCCGCCGACTCCGGTTCCGCCGACGCCACCGCCGACTCCGGTTCCGCCGACGCCACCGCCGACTCCGGTTCCGCCGACGCCACCGCCGGTTCCTCCCACGCCGCCGGTTCCGCCTATACCCACAGAGCCGCCCATACCCACGGAGCCGCCGGTCCCGCCGACACCCACGGAGCCCCCCACACCTACGGTTCCGCCCACGCAACCTCCGTACCCGCCGACGCCTCCCTTCCCGCCCGGCGGGCCGACACCCGGCCAGCCGACGCCTCCGTACCCGTCGACGCCACCGGGAACACTGCCCCCATACCCGTCGACTCCACCCTCATACCCGACTATGCCGACCCCCGGACCGTCCGCACCGCCATACGCGGGACCGTCCGCACCGTATCCACCCACGTCACCGACCTGGCCTGGCAACACGAACGACCCAGGCCGGCCCGACGGCACGGTCCCGCCGGGTATGCCCATGCCCCCGATGCCGCCCGGCATGCCGATGACGCCAGCGGTGAACGGTGGCGCACGGACCAACGGCCGCGGGCCGCAGGGGAACGGGCGCCGCGGCCAGGACCCGGAACGCGGTATCTTCGTCCGCCCGTTCGCAGGCTTCGGTGTACCCGCGGAGTTCGACCCGATCACCGGCGCGCTGCGCGCCAACCCGTCCGAGGCGTCCGCGCACGACGGCGTCTACGGTGAGCTCGGTGGAGTCTCGGTGGTGTTCTATCGACACGACGGCAGACTCGTCCTTCGTGTCGGTGACCGCACGGTCGAGCTCGACGGGCCCGTCGGCGTCGAATGGGGCACGGTGGGATGGCGCACCACCCGGTTCGCGGTGGCCATCGGCGGTGCCGTCTTCTGCGAGCTGACCTATCGCTCGGTGCCAGAGGAGATGGATATCGGCGCGCTGGTCCGAGCCGTGGTCGACGACCCGGTGCGCCGCGCCGAGATCTTCGCCGGATGACCGGACGGCGATGCGACAAGGTAACCATCGACGTGAGGAGTAGTGATGCGGATCGACCATCCGACCGATGACGAACTGCGAGAGAACTTCGACGAGATGCTCCGCTCCGTGCTGACCGGCGGCGGCATCCGCACGGAGACGGGCCTCGACATGAAGACCGAGGACGCGCTGTGGGCGATCGCCCGCGCCTATCCCGACGTGCCGGACGCGCTGGTCGACGCGGCCCGCTCGGCGTTCGCGGGCCAGCTCGACGGCTCCAACGCGCGCGAGCGGAAGGAGGCGCTGGCCCGCAAGATCGAGGAGATCAATCGTCGGCGGTCGGCCCGGTGAGCACCGATGTCACGACCTAAGGTGGGCCCATGACCGAATGGCGCGCGCTGACCGACAGCGAGATCGTCGACCTGGCGACCGGCCTGCGGTCGCTGGACGGCTCCCAGCCGATGGACGCGGTGCCGCGGCTGGCCGAGGCGTTCGGCTGGAAAGTGCTGACCGCCCATCCGGACCGGGCGATGCTGGACGCCGGATTCGGGATGGCCAGCGGAAAGATTCACGGACGTGCCGGCCTGATCGTCGACATCAAGCTGCGCGTCACCGATTTCGCCCCGGACGACGCGGACGGAAGGGCACGGTCGAGGGACGCGTTCGTGGCGATGGTCGCGGCGCTGACCGGCGCACTGGGCGAACCGACCACCCGGGTTCCTGGCGCCACGGCGGAGGTCCGCTGGGCGGGGCCGGAAACGACACTGGTGGTGGCGGACCTGGGCCGCTCGGTTCAGCTGTCCTCGACCGCCAATTCCTGGCTCGAACTGCACGATCAGGCCGTCGAGCTGGAGCAGCAGGAGCAGAGTTGACCGGGTGGGGAGATTTCGCCGCTGGTCTGGCCGTGGAACTGGCCGCGCTGCGCGCCGGTTCCATCGTGAAGCTGGTCGAGTCCGATACCGGACCGCGGCGGCGATACGCCCAGTTCCTCCAGCTCGATGACGCGCTCGAGGCCGAATTGGTCGATGACGAATGGCTCGACCCCGCCTTGCGCGCGGGCGCTGCGGGACGCGCGCTGATCGCCGAATCGGGTTGGCGCGAACGCGACACGAGCCACAACAACTGGTGGACCGAGCTGCCGTGGCCGAGTCCCACGACCGAATACCGCCGCCTGGCGGACATGGTCGTCACCGGGTTGCGCGACGGGTTCGGCATCGACGCCCCCACTGCCCTGGCCTATACGGGGTGGAACGAGCGTTCGGGGAATCGCAAGCTCGACCTGCCGCTACTGGGCCTGCGGCAGGAGCCGTGACGAGCACCGCGCGGACCGGCGCTGTATGAGGATGAACGACGAGCAGAGCAGGCATCGCGGCGTGTACGCCGGCTCCGATGCGGTGGATGAGGGGATTTCCGCGACGTGACCAGACCAGGCGGCCAGGCGACCGGCGACGAGCTCGGTGCTGCTCCAGAACACGGCGCTGCCGAGCCGCACCTGTCGCCGTCCGCGGTCGAGGTGCCGGCCGAAGCGGTAGCCCACCAGTCCACGGAGGGCCACGAGGTCGCAACGGAGGAGCCCGATGTCGGCTTCACCCTCTCCGAGGCGGCGCCGGTCGAAGATGTCGCCGAACGGGCCAAGGCGCTCATGCACCAGGTCGCCCGGGAGCTGGCCGCGGGCGGTCCGCAGGGCTGGCGGCGGGTCGACGCGGTGTTCGCGCTGACGGTGGCCGCGGAGGTCGCGCTGGCCGTCTACTCCGACGATCGAGAGCACGCCGCGCGGGTGACTCCCGAACCCGAGATCGTGGCGCTGGTCCGCGAGCATCGGGAGCTGGCGGCCGGGCTCGAGGACGGGCCCTGGTGGCGTTTGCTCTTCACGCTGACCAGCGACGGCCGGATGGAGGTCGACTACGACTACGGCGACGAGCCGTTTCCGGACGAGCAGTTGTTCCCGCCGGAGGTCTATCTCGCTGATCTCGCG
This sequence comes from Nocardia sp. NPDC004168, assembly GCF_040610355.1. NCBI lineage: Bacteria > Bacillati > Actinomycetota > Actinomycetes > Mycobacteriales > Nocardiaceae > Nocardia > Nocardia sp. NPDC004168. The sequence goes on from NZ_JBEXME010000009.1 coordinate 142,789, forward strand.
GCGTTTCCCCGGGATTCGCTGCCGGTCTGGCTCGGCGCCTACGTCGGTCACGGTGACCGTCAGTCGCGACCGCCGCAGGTGGCGGCGGCGCAGGCGCGGGCGGATCGGGAGGCGGGCGTGCGGGCCGTGCCGTCCGAGGACGAGCTGCCTCCGTTCCCCATCATGGCCGCCCGGTGGGCCGTGCTCGCCGCGGCGTTCGTCGCGGCCGAATCACCATGGGGTCCAAGGCTGCTACCTTCCGTGAGCTGGTTCGAGGGAGCCAAGCGCAGCGGTTGTTCGCTGTACGCGCTGCCCGGCGGGCGGGCCGTGCTGTCCGGCGGGGTGTGGAATGCCCCGGAACTGGCGGCGGCCTACAACGACGGCCTCCAGTTGCCCGATCTGTACGCGGGCGCGCCGGAATGGGTGGCGGGACAGGTGTTGAACCACCGCTGCACCAGCGGTCTGCTGTCGTTCTGCTACTGGTGGGAGAACGGCCGCTGGTACCGCGGTGCGTCACCGGGACCCGCCCGGTTCGCCGAGGCGATGCCGGGTGTGTGGAGCTCGGAGACGGTCGTGGACATCGTCGGCAGCCTGCTCGGCGACGACGCGAACGCGCGGCGGCGCGCGGCCGTCGGCGCGCTGGTGTCCGCCGCGGAGGCCGGTGTGGTCACGCGGGACACCCTCGCCGGTGTCTTCGATGACGACGAACGATTCGACGTGGACGGCGCTTTCTTCCAGCTGACCATGGCCGGGGTGACCATGACGGCGCCGGGGCCGATGTCGCGAGAGGACGCGCTCGCCCGGGTCGAGCGGTTCATCCGGGACAGCGGGGCCGATCTCGCGAACTATTCGCTGGAGGACCTGCGCGCCGATCGGATCAGCGTGGGCTGGATGGTGTACGTCCCGGTCGAGCCGGGTGAGATCGCGATCGGCCGGGCGATCTACTACATCGCCGACGACGGTGTGCTGGAACGGTCTTCGTCCTCGGTGGCGCCATCGGTCTACCGCGCGGAGTTCGAGCGGCGGTTCCAGGGCCGGCACGGTCCGGTCGGCGCGTCCTGATCTTCGTGTCTCATCTGCGCCGCGTCACAAACCGGCTGGTCGGGGGCGGTGTGCGGCGCGGAGGGGCCCACCAGGATTCGGGTCTGTACATGCCTCGGCGAACCGACTCACCATAGAATCGTTGGTGCGTCGTAAGACAATATTCGGTCTGCCGTAAGAACCGGCTGCCATATTGACGTGTGGCGCACAGCCGTTCACGGCACGCCAGCGATGAGGAGGGTCGTCAGCGTATGAGTTGCCGGGCGCAGGAGAGTGATCCCGTACGCGGGGGCGAACGGGACGCCGCGCCGTGGCGCGCATATCGTCGACGCCCACGTCGGGGAGGTATTCAGTTGTGCGAGTCGGAGTCTCTGCCTCCGGGATCGGACTTCGGCATCGTATCTCCCGGGGGCGTCGGCGCTCATCCAGTGCGCTTCCCAGCGATGACAACAGGTGCGGGAGCCTTCCGAATCGTCGAGACGGAAAGAGCGCGGCATGTCTGAGACGAATCCATGGAGCAGCCTGTCCCGCGAGGCACAGAACGGCACCTTGGAGCTGCGGCCCGGCACACTCGAAGCTCTGATCAACGCGGCGAACGGAGTTCGCGTCCGCGTCGCCTCGGTGAAAAAGGAGCTATCCAAGATCGATTCGCTGCCGCCGTTCGCCGATGTGTTGCTATCGGCCCAGGCGCTCGCCTCCCGATTCTCGGAAAAGGGAAAAGAACTCGGCAGCATCCTGGACGACCACATCACCATCCTCGACGATCTGACCGACACCTTCTTCGCGGCGGCCAGGCACTACCGAGGCACCGAGGAAGACAACAGGGTCGATTTCGCCGCGCTGGAGCGCCGGGTGGGCGAACACAGAGGTATCACCGAAAACCTCTCGAAGCGCTGGGATCCCGCCGGTTTGACCACCGCGGGCGACGGCAGCGGAAACACCTACGCGCATCCGGATTGGAACGAGGTCGGGAACCGAAAGCCCGAGGAGAACCACGGATTGCCGACGAGCCTGGCCGATCCGGGCGATGTGAAATTCGAACCGCGGGGCGTGCGTGCGGACGACCCGGAGAACTTCACGTATTCCCAGTATCAGACGATCATTTCGTCGATCACCGGGGGCAGTCCGACCATGCCGATCAAGGTCGCGCAAGCCGCGTCGGATTGGCGGTGGCTGGCCGGAGAACTCAAGGAAACGTTCGACATCCTCACCAACCAGATGACGACCAGTAGGTCGAGCTGGACGAGTCCGAACAACAATGGCGGTGCGGACCGAGCACGCCAAGCGATCACCGCTTATGGAACCGGCACCGATCAGCTGAATACGAATATGAAACTGATCGGTGACAGCCTCGAATACGTGTCGGAATGGCTGTACACCACCGGAGTGCTGCTCCAGCAGGGTGACGACTATCCGCCCACACGAACCTCGGGTGAGACCGACGACGCGTACCGGCAGCGGAAGGAAGAGGCCGCGGTCCGGAATTACGTCAGGGCGATGCAGGCCGCCTATGTCCCCGGCGTAGAGGAGACCGACAAGGTCATCGCGGTACTGCCGGATCCGATCCCCCCGACCACCGGCCAAGTGCCGGGACCGGGGCCAGGGCCGGGCGGTCCAGGGCCGGGCGCCGCACCGGGGCCGGGGACAAGCGCCGCACAACTGGCGTCGATGCAGAACGCGCAACGGCAGGCCGAACAGCAGCAGAAGGCACTGGAAGACGCGCAGCGTCAAGCGCAATTGGACGCTCAGCGCCGCGCCGCCGAACAGCAACAGCAGCAGCAACAACAACAGCAACAGCAGGCCGCGCAGCAAGCCGCCCAGCAGGCCGCCCAGCAGCTGGCGCAACAGGCGCAGCAGGCCGCCCAGCAGATCGCGCAACAGGCGCAGCAGATCGGGCAGCAGGCCGCCGGCGCCGCGCAGCAAGCGGCGCAACAGGCCGCGCAGCAGGCCGCGCTGGCGGGCCTGCCGGGCATGCCGAATCTGTCCGACGCGACGAAGAAACTCGAGTCGGCCCTGGCGAAGGGTGCGGGCGGCCCCGGTGGTTCGGCGGGAGGTCCCGGCGCACCGAAGTCGGCCGCGAACCAGAACCTGGAGAAGGCGTCGAAGTTGTTCCCGCGGGCGACGAACGCGGTCGCAGCGGCGGCCACCGGGCGCGCGGGTCTGGCGGCGGGCCAGGGCATGATGGGCGGCCCCGGCATGCCGATGGGCGGCCCCGGCGCCGCCCAGGGCGGCCAGCAGAAGGAGCACAAGCGCGCCGACTACCTGGATTCCACCGAGCATCTGGAAGAGGCGCTCGGCGACGCGCCCGTGGTAGCGAAACCCGTTGTCGAGCAATGAACGACACGTGGGAGTTCTCCGGTCTCGAATTCGCCGCGGCATGGCACGCGGCGAAGGAGAGCCTGCCGGATCCGTTCTTCTACCTCAGCGGCACGACCTATTACGACGACGCGCGCAGGCAGAAAGCCGAAGCGTGGCAGCGGATCCAGGCCCGCTGGGGCCGGGCGCTGGAGGAGTTGATGGACGTGCTCACGGTTCCCGACATCCGGCTGGTGATCCGCGGGATCGACGGCCGGGACGCGCGGAACCCGAAGGGCGCCATCCGCATGCTCGCCGGCCGCAAGGGCGACCGCGCGTTCCTGGTGACCCAGAAGCCGGGAACGGAACGCCGAACCGAGGGATTCACGGTCGCCGAACACGACGTTCTGTCGCTCGGCCACAGCGTGGCCGAGGCATTGCCGAAGGTCGACGCCGGGCGCGGGTCCGCCTTCGATCTCATCGAGCCGGGCGGCGACGGGCTGGACTACTCCTATGGCCGCTCCCTGGTGAACGACGTCGAAGACCGCACGGCCGGCCGCAGCGAGTCCTTCGATCGCGCGCCCGCCGCCACGGTGGGCACCATCGTGGTGGAGCAAGGGCATTCGCGGTTCGGTCCGCGCGGTATCACCCGGGCGCACCTGGCCTGGCGCGATCTCGTCGACGACGGGCGTTACGCGATCGTGCCGGGCAGCCCGCCGACAGTGCTCGCGGCGGACGTCCGGCGACTGACCGAATTGATCAACGCGCGGATCGCCGAAGTCGTCCAAGCCATCAAAGACGAGCGGATGTGATCGATCGTATGCGCGCCATTCCGTTTTCGATCTCGATTCTTCGAAGGGGTTTTCGATGACCGCATCGCAGCAGGGGAACCCTGGCGATTTTCCTGCCGAATTCGTGGCTACTTCGCTCACCGGCTCGATTTCGGTGCGCACCACCGAAATGGGTCTGCCGCTGGGCGTCAAGGTCGACGCCGATCAATTGCGCCGCGACCCGGAGGCGCTGGCGGGCGAGGTGCTGCGATTATGCAAACAGGCGGCGAACCGCGCGGGCCTGGCGCGGCGGGCGCAATTGCGGCAACTGGGATTCACCTCGGAGATGCTGGCGCTGGCCGGGCTGCCCACCGAACAGCAGGTGGCGACGCAGGAGATCATCGACGAGCAAGAGTACGACATCGAACCGCAGAGCTGGCTGCGATCGATTTGAGCGGCAACGGAATTCGTGAGGTCGGCATGGTCGAAACAATGGACGAGCTCATCGCTCGCGTACAGAATCAGCTCTATCGGCTCACCGATCTCAATGACGCCATGAATGGGATCCGGGTAGCCGAGACATCGCCCGACGGCGCGGTGACCGCGGAGGTGGACGGCAACGCCGCGTTGATCGGACTCAGCTTTTCCGCTGCGGTGTCGAAACTTTCACCGGACGAGTTCGAGAAAACGGTCGTCGACACCGCGCGAGCGGCTGCGCACAAGGCTTTTGCGGAGCGCGGCGCACTTATCACCGCATTCAACGAGGAGGCCACCGGGTAGTCACCGGATGTTAACCACGACGGGATCGCGATACGCGGTCTTCGCTAGGTAAAGTTGAATACGAAACGTCGGGGGATGTTTCGGGATTGGACGATGATCATGAGCCACATTGAAGTAGTCCCGGATGCGCTGCGTGTGTACGGAAGCGAATCGGCGGCCATGGCCGCCGGAGTAGGGGCGATCGCCGCGACCGACCAAGCCGCGACGGTCGCCGCGGTGGTCCCGGTGTTCGGCCTGATCGGCCAAGAGTTCCTTGTCTCGTACGCTTTCGCCCAGGCCAACCACCTGTCGTCGGTGGCGCAGCTCGCCGCCGTGCACGCGGGTACGGCGTTGACGGCGCATCAGGCCGCCGCCACCTACGAGGGCACGGACACCGCGTCGGGCGCGGCCATCGGAGCCATCCGCACGCGGTCATGACCACGCCGGGAGCCATTCCGCCACCCGGCGCCGATCCACTGGATCCCACAATCCTGGAATTGCTGCGGGGCAGCGCTCTCGCGCCCATGCTCGACATGCCGGTGAACGACGTCTTGCGCAGCATGGGTTTACCGAATCTGCCGGAGATGCCTGCCTTCGTGCAGCTGCCGGAGCTGCCGCCGCTGCCGACGATCGATCTCGGCGCGCTCATGCGCCCGTTGACCGATCTCGCCTCCGCGTTCGGCACCGGTCGACTCGGCGCGCCCGCGCCCGCACAGGCCGGTGCCACCGCCGCGCCCGCGCCTCCGGCCGACCCGACGCAGTTGCTGCAGAACGTGTCCACCGTGATGCAGACGGTGATGCAGGTCGGCTCGTCGCTGGTGCAGACCTTGATGTCGGTCTGGCAGGGCATGGCGGCGATGGAGGCGGCGAAGAAGGCCGGTGCGGCGCAGACCGACGCGAACGAGCTCGCGGCGCAGAGCACCCAGGAGAAGTCGGTGCTCGGCAGCGCGGCGGGCAGCGTCTTCACCGGCGCGGGCCTGATGTCGGCGGTGCTGGCGAAGTTCTCCACCACCATGGCCTTCGCGCCGCTGCTCGCGGCATCGCCGGGCGGGCAGGGTTTCCTCGTCGCGTCCGCGATCGAGGCGATGACCGAGGCGCTGGCGATCACCGCCAAGACCAAGGCGGAGATGGTCGGGCACAGTGCGAGCATGACGCAGGCCGGTCAGAAGGTGCCGATCACGAACGCGCCGACGGGAGTGAAGTCGACCGAACAGCTGACCCAGCTGATGAGCATGATCACGCCGCTGATCAGCACGGCCGGTCAGGTGGCGCAGTCGCTCGGGCAGTTGGCGGCCGCCAATCCTTCGCTGCCGGCGCCGAAACCGATCAGCGCCCTCGGCGCGCACGAAGGCGCGGGTGAGCCCGGGGAAGGCAAAGAAGGCAAGGAAGGCGAGGAAGGCGAGCACGCAGGCGGCGCGGGTGGCGTCGGCGGTGGCGTCCCGGGTGCGATCGCCGCGGCTTCCGCCCCGCTGAACCCCTGGCCGGGGACCCGGGTGGCCGGTGGGTCGCTCGGCAGCATCGGCGGTGCGAGCGCCGCTGGTACCGGAACGTCGTCCGAGGTGTCGACCACCGTCGCGGGTACCGCCGCGGCAGGGACCGGAACCGGGGCCGGATACATGCCGATGGGCGGCGCGGGCATGGCGGGAGCGGGCCTGGCCCGCGACGGCGAATCGACCACCGACGCGCTGCGCGGCCAGATGGTCACCGGTCAGCACGGCGACGAAGTGGTCGGCCGGATCGAGGGGGTCTCGCTGCCGGTGGTCGGCGCGGCCGACGCGACATCGGAACCACCGCCGGATAAGGAACTCACGCTCTGACGCGAGTGCCGAGCAGTACACAGGAGGGTCTTATGAGTGACGGGCGGGGTCAGGTGTACGACAGCGTGCGATTCGACTCGGTCACGGCGGCCAAGGCGTCGTCCGGGCTGGACGCGCTGGCCGACCGGTTGGCGTCGGATCTGCGCTCCGCGGAGGAAGCGCTGACCGTCGTACCCGCCGGCGCCGACGAGGTGTCCGGCCGGGCCGCGCAGACCGCGAACGACGTGGCGTCGTCGTACCTGGCCGGCGCGCAGGCCAGCGTGCACGAACTGCGCAAGCTGGCGGCCACGTTGCGGCTGCACTCGAACCAGTTCGACGGCATGGAATCGGCCAACACGGCCGATTTCGACACCACGGGCGGCCGGTCGGCCTGACCGTCGCCGAGCAACCGAAAGGTCTTCCGCGGCAATGATCGAACCACCGCAGCCAGGTTTCACCGGCGTGGTGTGGACCGCGCGCCCGCCCGAGCGGCTCGCGCGCGAGCTCACCACGGGGCCGGGCGCTGTGCCGATGGCCGAGGCCGTCGCCGCGTGGTCGCGCCTCGCCGCGTCGTTCGGTGCCGCTGTGGTCGAGTACGAGAAGGTTCTCGCGGACGTGCGCGGGGCCTGGCAGTCGGGACGCAGCGACGAAGTGCTGCAACAGATCACGACTCTGCGGGATTGGCTGGTCGACGCCGCCGCCGCTGCGTCGGCCAACGCCGCGCGGTTCCAGGCCCAGGTCGCCGCGTACGAGATCGCCCGGCTGGCGATGCCGAACACCGCCGATCTGGAAACCCTTCAGCAGGTGCAACGAATGCTGGAGTCGGTGACCGGGATGCTCGGTACGCCGATCCGCGCGATCGCGGCGGACACCGACGCCGAGCAGGACGCGGCGAAGGCGATGGCCTCGCGGGTCATGCGGAACTACGAGATGGCCACCGAACCACTGGCCTTGCCGTGGCAGCACCAGCAACCGCCCGTCGTGGCGCCGGAGCAGGCGCTGGCCGCCGAACAGGCCGCGGGATCGGCCGAGGCCGCGAATTCGGCCACGATGCCGCGCGGTGCGGCGCCGATCGGTGCGATGCCGATCGGGACGGTGCCCATCCCGGCGATGCCGCGGGTGCCCACCGCGTACCAGGCGCCGGTGTACGCGCAGTCGGCCGCCACGGCCGAGGTCGTCCCGCGCGCCGCCCCGGCCACGGTGAACGCGGGTGGGCAGCCCGCTCCGCTCGTTCCCGGTGCGCTGGGGCAAGCCGGGCCCGCACAAGACGCGGCACGATTCCCACGCGCCGGACTTCCCACGGAGACGAGCGATCAGATCGGCTTCGAAGGTGGCATCCAAGCCGCGCCCGCGGTGCTCGGCGGCGCCGAACCCGCGACGCACGCCGTCGCGCCGAGCGAGGCCGGTGCCCAGACGGGAGGTGCGCCGTGACGTCGCTGACGAATGACGCGCTGCTCGTCGTCGCCGAGCGGCTCGGTGTGCAAACCTTGCCACTGGTGCTTTCGGTCGGGCCGCAACAGGATTCGATCGAGGAGTATCGCGCCGCGCGGGAGCGTGCGCTGTCCGGCCTGATCGGTGACGGCCTGCTCGACGCCGAGGGTGAAGTCGAATCCGACCTGGCCGGTGCGCTGTTCGTCCTGGCGCAGCCGGACCGCGAACTCGTCGCCCGCGTCTACACCGAGGACGGCGCTCGCCGCTTCTGCCTGGCGCGCCGGGGCGAACAGCACGCGCTCGCCGTCCGCTCGGGCGACAGCTTCGAGGTGACGTCGATCTGGGCCGACGGCTCGGACGCCGCACTGACTCGTCCACTGCTGGCCGCGCTCGGCTCGTGCGAACCCGCGCGGATCGCCGGATTCAGTGCGCTCGCGAGCGAATTGGCCGACCGGATGGACGCGGCCGAGGGCTCCGGCGATTACGCCGACGCGGTGTACGCCCTTGGCGTCGGCGAGCGCGACGCCGCCGTGCTCGGCCTCGCCTTCGGCTCCTGCCGCGCCTACGCCGAGATCGTGGCCTACGCCCATCGAGACGGGCTGACCAGCCGGGCGCCCGGCGCGGTGGTGGTGTACGACACCGGCCGCGGCCGCATCGTCGTCGCCCCGATGGTCGCGCCGGATCAGCAGATCTGGTCGACGGTCACGACGGGCACCGACCACCGGGTGACTCAGGCGGTCGCCACGTTGCTGGAAGGGCTGCCCGGGGGGAGGTGGCTGCCTCAGTAGCTGCTCGGTGAGATCGTCCGGATCTCCGCACCCATACAAGTTCTGACGAAAGGATCAACGAAATGGCTTACACATCTCTCGGCGACGGCTCGGGGAACACCTACGGTGTCGAAGCAGGCGGCATCGACAGCGTCGTCAGCCGCATGGAGGACTCGATCTCGACGCTGCGCACCTCGATCAACCAGATCGACGAGTCGGTGCAGGCCGTCGCGCGCGGCTGGCAGGGCGACGCCCACCGCGAGTTCAACACCGCGGCCCACGACTGGCACGACGAGGTCACCGCGCTCAACGGCAAGCTGGACCGGCTCTCGCAGGCCGTGACCTCCGGCAAGAACACCATCGTCGGCTCCGACCAGGCCGGTCTGGCGTGACCGCTGGACGGTGATGCCGTCCAGCCGGATCCCCAACCTCTCAGCAGAAGGAGATAACCATGACCATCAAGTACAACTCCCCGGCCATCACCGAGATGGTCAGTGACCTGAACCAGTACGGTTCCAACATGAAGGCGCGGATCGACGAACTCAACGGCGCCGCCGCCGCGTTCCAGCAGAACCTGCAGGGTGAGCAGGCGGTCGCGAACTTCACCAAGGCGCACAAGGATCTGACCGGCGAGCTGGAGGACACCCTCCAGAAGCTGGACAACCTGGGCGTCAAGGTGGAGAACGCGCTGAACCGCGCCATCGAGGCCGACGGCAAGGTCGGCGACGGTTTCGCCGCCTTCTGATCGCGGGGTAGCGACGAACAGCGGCCGGCTGGAACGGTAAGGGTTCCAGCCGGCCGTTTCGTGTGCGGTCAGCGGGCCGCGAGCGACTCGCCGATGTAGTGCATCTCGTCCGGTGTGGTGACCATCAGCACGGTCGCGCTGCGCGCGGCGGTGCGCACCGTGATCCGATTGGGCGCGTCCGGATCCTGGATGAGCGTGACGTCCGCGTCGACCGACCTGCCGGTATCGTCCGGCCGCCGCACGTGCACGATCGTCGCGCCGCCCGCGTGGGCGATCGGCGGGATTCCGTCGAACACCAGCACCGTCGTGCTCGGATAGGGAGCGGCGGGAGGCGGCGGGGGAGCGGGGGGATGGTAGCTGGCGCCCGCGGCCCGCGGAGCGATCGAGAGCACATGCGGTGCGCCGAGATTCGCCACCATGGTGTGCCACGCCTCGGGCCTGGCGGTGTGCACGATGGCATGCGCGCCGAGCGCGGTGGCGCGCAGGATCACCTGCTGAGCGAGATCCAGGTTGCCGATCACCTCCAGGTGCCTGGTGCCCTCGCCGATCAACGGCACCGCGATGCCCTGCCCGCGCTCGTCGGCGCCGATGAGCTGGCCGCAGCCCGCCGTCGGCACCGCGAACTCGGTGAGCGCGGCCAGCGTGCCGCGATAGGCGATGTCGCTGCCCCAACGGCCTGCGTAACCGATGGGCAAGGTGTCCAACAGGATCCGCAGCTGGTTGCCGATCAGCTCGCGCAACCCTGGCAGGGGTGGTTGTTCGGGCGGTGCGACGGTGTCGAAGCGGACGACGGCGTTGAGCACAACGGTGTCGGCGAAATCGGTGTGCCGATCGTGGCGGCCCGCTCCCGGCCGCAGGCGCAACGTAACCGTGGTGGACAAGCTGGGCACCGCCCAGATGTCGGCCAGTCCGCGTGGGCCGATCATGTCGGCCGCGATCTGGTACTGGGTGAGGTAACGGCCTTGGTACTCCAACGTTTTCGGGGACTCGGCGAGTTGGTCGACGTCGAAGCCGTGGGTGAGCTGGCGCACGGCTGTGTTCATCTCGGTGGCGGTCAGCACGGACGCGGCGATGTCGTGTGCGGCGAGCCGGTTGGCGACCCGGCGGGTGGCGATGATCGCGGTGCGCAGCGCGCCGCTGCCACCGCCGCCGCGATTGTCGACCGCCTCGGCGTTGGCCAGCGGATCCATCCGCAGCACCAGCCAGCAAGTGCGGTGCGCGATGGCGGGCAGGGGGCCGAGGATGCGGTCGTAGAGTTGCGCGGCCACGCCGGTGCCCGCCGTGCGCGCGCCCGTGCTCACCACGTCGATGCCGGCCAGGGTCAGATCGAATTGATCGAGGCAGCGGGCGATCTCGGCGAGCGGGAGCAGTTGGTCGGTGCTGAGCGAACCACGGTCCAGCAGCGTCAGCGTGTCCGGCGGCGGATCGATCCGGAGCATGGTGAGCAGCAGATCGCCGTCCCAGCGCACGCCGTAACCGCCGCCCTCGGCGAGCGGAACGTCGAGGGCGGGAGCCTGTGTGAGGCGTTCGGCCGGGCGCAGTCCGGGACGTCTGCGGGCGATCGCGCTACCGAGGCGTTCGGCGGGCGTGTGGCCGCGCAGCGGCGCGAGACCGGCCAGCGCGACCACCGCGCCCGCGGCGATCGCACCCCAGATCGAATGGCTGACGGCGAGAACGATCCACGCGACCGCGGCGGCCGATATCGAGACGGGAACTGTCACGCGCAAGGGAAAAATGCGAAACAACCAGAATTCCGGATCGCGCAGTGTGTCATAGTCCGATCGGCGTTGATTTCTCGGCGCAGGCGCATCCGTTATTTCACTATCGGTTGCCTCGCCGTTCATCGTTTCGTGCACAGTTGTTTGTCCCTGCTTCGCCTCGGTACGGCCGCCGTTGATCGGCTTCGGATTCCATCGGTTCAGGGCCGTCGGTGAATTACGGTACCGTGTCGAAGAGAATGGTGATCGATAGCTCGATGGAGACCATGTGCCTGCACAGCTGACCACCCGCGCTCAGGTCAATGGATACCGATTCCTGTTGCGCAGGCTCGATCACGCGCTGGTCCGTCGCGACGTGCGCATGTTGCACGATCCGATGCGTTCGCAGATCCGCTCGCTGCTCGTCGGCGCGGTGCTCGGCGTACTCGTGGTGGCGGGCGCCGCGATCCTGGCCTTCCTGCGTCCGCAGGGCGCGATCGGCGACGCCGTGATCGTCTCCGGGAAGCAGAGCGGCGCGCTGTACGTGGTGGTACAGGGCCAGGACGGCAACAAGACCCTGCACCCGGTGCTGAATCTCGCGTCCGCGCGGTTGATCACCGGCGCCGACGCCGAGCCGCACGCGGTGAAGGACGACAAGCTCGGCGATCTGCCGCGCGGGCCGCTGCTCGGCATTCCCGGCGCGCCGAGCGCGCTGCCCGGTTCCACGCAGGGCAAGAATTCGGAGTGGTCGCTGTGCGAGACCATTCCGTTGTCCGAAGGCGGTAGCGCCGCCGCATCATCGGGTGGCACGACGACGGTGATCGCAGGCCACCCCGCGCTCGCGGACCGCATCCGGACCTCGAATCACGACGAGGCGCTGCTCGTCCGGCGCGACAACAAGACCTACCTGGTCTACGACGGCAAACGCGCCGAGGTGGACCCCGCCAATTCGGTGATGGCGAGGGCATTGGACCTGCGCCCCCAGCGGCCCCGTCCGGTCGGCACCGGGTTGCTCGGCGCGACGACGCAGGTTCCCGCGCTGGCTCCGCCGCAGATCCCCCGGGCGGGGGAGCGGGGGCCGGGCCCGCTGTCGGAGATCCCGGTCGGCGGCATCATCTCGGTGTCCGGCGTGGGGCCGGACGGCGGTGCCGCGCTGTACGTCGTGCTCGCCGACGGTTTGCAGCCGGTGTCGCCGTTCACCGCGCAGGTGATCAGGTACGCCGATTCGCACGGCATGCGGGAGATCGCGACCATGCCTCCCGATGTGCTGGAACGGGTTCCGGTGGTCCGGCGACTGCCGGTCGACGACTTCCCGGTGCGTGCCCCGAGGATTCTGCCCGCCGAGGACGCGCCCGTCGCCTGTGTGGCCTGGGCGAAGTCGCCGGGCGCCGCTCCGGGGCAGGGCCAGGACAACACGGGTGACGGCCCCGGCGAGCGCGCGGCGGTCAGCCTGCTGGTCGGCACCCGCTTGCCGATCGCGGAGTCCGCGAAACCCGTCGAGGTGTCCACCTCCGACGGCGCGGGCGACCGGGTCGACGCGGCCTACATCCCGCCGGGTTCAGGGGAGTTCGTGCAGGTGACCGGCATGGAACCGGGTAGCCCGCGCCGCGACAGCCTGTTCTACATCGCCGATACCGGCGTGCGCTACGGCATTCCGGACGCAGCCACCGCGAACGTGCTCGGACTGGGCAGCCCCCCGCGCCTCGCGCCATGGGCGATCGTCGGCCAGATGGTCCCCGGGCCCACGCTGTCGGCGCGAGAAGCGCTGGTCAGCCACGATTCGCTGCCCGCGAAATAGCGCTCGCCGGGCCGCCCGACCGGACTCAGTCCGTCCAGCCGACGTTCAGCGAGGTGAGCAGGCTGGACAAGGCCAGCTCCATGTCCGACGCCTCGATGCGGCGCAGCACCGCCTCATCGATGTCGGTCAGGTCCAGCGATTCGTCGTTGGCCAGCCGGAATTCGCGCTCTTCCTCGGCCGCTTCGATCACGTTGCGGACGAACCGACCGTTGCCTGCGAGGTCGACGCCGCGGCGCGGCTGACCGCTCTGGTCGGTGCTCTGCATCGCGTACAGGCGCTCGCAGGCCCGGACCAGCTGCCCGAGCGCTTCTTCGGACAGATCCGAATCGCGTTTCCTGGCGATCACCTGGCCGATCTGCCCCAGTTCGTCCGCCGTGTAGGACGGGAACTGCAACCGCTTCGAAAAGCGCGAGGCCAGGCCGTCGTTGGCGGTGAGCAGCCGGTCGATCTCGCCGTCGTAGCCCGCGATGATCACCACGAGACGATCACGGTCGTTCTCCATGCGCGCCAGCAGCGTGTCCACCGCTTCCCGGCCGAACGCGTCGCCGCCTTGCAGACCGGTCTGGATCAGCGTGTACGCCTCGTCGATGAACAGCACGCCGTCCATGGCGGTGTCGATCAGCTTCTCGGTCTTGATCGCGGTGCCGCCCAGGTTCTGGCTGACGAAGTCGACGCGCTTGGCCTCGACCACCTTGTCGGTCTTCAACAGGCCGACGCCGCAGTAGATCTTCGCGACCACCCGCGCGATGGTCGTCTTACCGGTGCCGGGCGGTCCGGTGAAGGCCAGGTGCTGGCCGCGCGGCTGACTCGCCAAGCCCTTCTCGGCCCGGATCTTCGCCAGTTGCGCCGACGACTGGAGCTTCGCCACCTGGGTTTTCACCGAGGTCAAGCCGATCTGCGAGTCCAGTTCGGCTCTGGCCTCGACCAGGATCTTCTTCGCCCGGTCCTGGCTCTCGGCCTGTTCCATCTGCTCCATCGACGGCGAGGACGCCGGGTCCCACTTGTCGGTGCGCGCATCGATCACCTCGCGGCTGGTGACGGTGATCCGGTAGGTGCGGTCACGCATCGCGGCCGCGTTCGCCTCGAAATCCGGTGCCTGCGAGTACACCTTCTCGAACAGGGCTTGGGCTTCCTCCTCGTTGCCCGATTCCCGCAGGCACAAGCCGCGGCAGAACATCGCGGTCGACCGCGCCGCCGGGATCGGGCCCGCCTCGGCCTGCTGCATCCGCCGGATCGCCTCGCCGAACAAGCCGAGCTGGGCGCACGCGGTGCCGACCATGACGTGCGCGCCCGCCGCCAGGTACGGATCCTCCCAGTCCGCCGAACCGGCGAGCACCGCCATCACATCGGGCCAGCGCTGGGTGTTGTAGTGCAGTACGCCACGGACATACGCGCAGATGCGGCTGTCGATCTCGCCTTCGGGGTTGCTCAGCTGTCCACCGCGGAACGTGTCGAGTTCGTCGAGCACCCGCTCGGCTTCGTCGTACTCCTTGTCGGCGATCAGCTGTGCCGCCCAGGCCAGCGTGACCTCGGTGTGGTTGGCCAGCGGGTAGTCGATGTACAGACCTGGCAGGAAGCGGCCCGCGAGTTCGCGTGGACGCAATCCGAGCCTGCGCTGCTCGCGGTAGAGCGTGCTCGCGCTGGTCTTGTGCAGATTGAACAGAACGTCCTTGGTCAGCTCGCCCGCGGCGGCGCGCCCGAGCCACGCGTCGCACATCGTGGGATCCCACTCCGTGGCGCGTTGAAAAGCCAGTTTCGCGTAGTCGAGATCACGTGCGGATTCTTGCCCCTCGATGGACAATCCGAGCGACAGGATTCCGGCATCGAATGCGCGTTGTGCTTGACGGTTGCCGGTCATTGCTGTCGAACCCCGAAATCTTCGTTTCTCGTAGTAGAGACGTTCATCTGGATACCAGACTACCGATCGCGCGTGGCCCGGTTCGTCCGTTACATTAGGTTCAGCTGCCGGGAGGTCGCAACGCAAGAGTCGGCTATGTGTGCGAGTGCTCGATGTGGTGAAGTCGGGCACTCGGGACGGGTTCCAGCAAATGTTGTCGATGCGTGAATCATTGTTCCGGATGAGGGCTGGGGAAGGTTGCCGTTGATCGAGTCGGCGAGCGGTATACGTGCCACCGAACCCGTATTGAGTCGTGTTTCGGTCATCGGTGGGAACACTCAGGTCGATGTCGGATTGCCGGCCACCGTGCCGATCGCCACATTCATCGGTGATCTGGTGGCGCTCATCGAATCGCGTAACCCGGAGCGGACCGAGGCCGAGGAGGAGTCGGCGCCGCTGGACGCGCGGCACTGGACCCTGGCCCGGCTCGGCCGGGAGGCGATCGCGCCGAGCCGCACGCTCACCGAGGCCGAGGTCTACGACGGTGAGTTGCTGGTGCTGCGGTCGGTGGCCGCGAAGGAAGCGCCCGCGCTGTTCGACGACGTCATCGACGCGGTATCACGGCTGACCGCCGAGGAATTCCGGAGCTGGTCCGGGGTGGCCGCCCGCTGGATGGGTCTGGTCGTGTCGGCGCTCAGCGTGCTGGTCACGCTGGTCGTGCTGGTGATCTCGCGCGGGCACGGCGATCCGATCGCGCCCGCTCTCGCGCTGCTCGGCTGTGGCACAGCGGGATTCGTCACAGCGGGTATCGCCGCGCACAGATACGCCGACACGGCGACCGCGACCTGGTTGTCCCTGGACGGACTGCTACTGCTCTTCGGCGGCGCCGCGCTGCTGGTGCCGGGCACGCTCGGCAGTCCCCATCTGCTGCTGGGCAGTTCGGTGCTGCTGATCGCGGCGCTGCTGGGCTACCGGATAACCGGCACCGGCGCGACGCTGTTCTCCTGCGCCGCCGCGCTCGCCGTGATCGCGGGCGTCGCCGCGGCGATCCACCTCATCTGGCATCCGGGCCTGCCGAAATTGTCGGCCGGTCTGCTGGTGGCGGGCATCGTGATCATCTCGGCGGTGCCGCGGCTGGCGGCCGTGCTCGCGCGGCTGCCGATTCCGCCGGTTCCCACCGCGGGCGGCGCGATCGACCCGGCCGACCACGAGCCGCGACCGACCATCGAGGGCATCGGCGCCATCGGCGCCAGCGCACTGCCCTCGGCCGCGGGACTAGGGGTACGGGCACGAACGGCCAACCGGTTCCAGTCCGGCCTGGTCGCGGCGTGCACCGCGAGCGCGGTCGTCGGCGCGTTCGGCGTGGCCGATCCGCTGGGTTCCGGACGCTGGCAGGGCATCACGCTGGCGGTCGTGACCGCGATCATCCTCGCGCTGCGCGGCCGCTCGTTCGCCGATCTCACCCAGGCCGCGACGATGATCGGCGGTGGGTGCCTGACTGTCGTGGCCCTGGCCGTCGGATTCGCCGTCGGGGATTCGGATTACACCTTGCTCGCGGCAGGCATCCTGCTCGCGTTCGCCGCGGGCGTGGTCGGGTTCGGGGTGATCGGTCCGCACATCGAGGTCACCCCGGTGACCCGGCGGATGATCGAGATCTTCGAGTACTTGCTGATCGTGGCGGTGATTCCGCTCGTGCTGTGGGTGATGAACATCTACTCGATGGCCCGGAACATATGACCGGCAGCGCCTTCCGCCGGATCGTCATGCGGATGGCCTGCGCGGCAACGGTTGCCGGCGCCGGAATCGGCGTGCCGTGGCCGAGTGCCCAGGCGATCGCCCCACCCGGCATCGACCCCGGCGCGCTCGGCGCCGCACAAGGTTTGAGCGCGCGGCCCGCGCCGTTGGAGCCGACCGAACAGCGCGCCGTCTGCGCCGAACCCCTGCTCACCGGCGCGCCGCCGGGCGAGCCTCCGATGGCCCAGCGCGTGCTGGATCTGCCGTCGGCGTGGCAGTTCAGCCGCGGCGCAGGGCAGAAGGTGGCCGTCATCGATACCGGGGTGAATCCGCACCCGCGGTTACGGTCTTTGCAACCTGGCGGTGACTTCGTCTCCGACAGCGACGGCACAGTCGATTGCGACGGCCACGGCACCCTGGTCGCCGGAATCATCGCGGCCCAGCCCAGCCCCGGCGACGCCTTCGCAGGCGTCGCGCCCGACGCGGACCTGCTCACCATCCGGCAGCTGAGCCTGGCCTACGAGCCGAAGGACCGCGGCGGCCGTGGCGATCCGCCGGGCAAGATCAGCAGCGACGGCTACGGCAGCGTGCTCACCCTGGCGGCGGCCGTGGTCCGCGCCGTCGATCTCGGCGCCACCGTCATCAACATCTCCGAAGTAGCGTGCACCGCAGCCGGTTCGGACACCGCCGACGCCTCGCTCGGCGCGGCGGTGAAGTACGCCTACGACCGCAATGTCGTCGTGGTCGCGGCCGCGGGCAATCTGCAGCCCGACGGCGCCTGCTCGAAACAGAACGAGGGTTCCGGCTGGAGTTCGGTGGCCACGGTCGCGAGTCCGGCCTGGTTCACGCCCTACGTGCTCTCGGTGGGCTCGGTGGACTCGACGGGCCAGGTGTCGGAGCTGTCGCTGCACGGCCCATGGGTGGGCGTCGCCGCGTTCGGCCGCAATATCGTGTCGCTGGACAGCAAACCGGGCGCCACCGGCCTGGTCGACGGCGTCCAGACCACCGATGGAATCCGGGCCGTGGAGGGCACCAGCTTCGCGGCCCCCTACGTGGCCGGGCTGGCCGCGCTGGTGCGGGCCCGCTTTCCGGAACTCACCGCGCAGCAGGTGATGGACCGCATCATCCGCACCGCGCACGGACCGGGCACCGGCCGCGACGACCGGATCGGCCACGGCCTGATCGATCCGCTCGCCGCGCTCACCGCGCAGCTGCCGGAGAAACCCGTGAGCGCGGGCGCCGACGCCGCACGAGCCGTCGCCGCGCCGGTGATCCCGCCGGGCCCCGACCCGCGGCCGCGCCGGATCGCGGTGATCGGCTCCATCGTCTCCCTGGCCTGCCTCGCCATCGGTGTGGCCGTGGCGTTTCCGTTCCGGCGGACCAGGCAGGACCTGAACGCGGAATTCGATCCGTAGCGCGGGCGCAGCTCGACCGCTCGCCGCCGACCGAACGAAGGAATCATGGCTACCGAAGGCTTTGTGCGCCGCCCCCGTATCGCGCCGCCCCGGGCACCCGGTGGTGAGGTGGCGCTGACCGCTCCGCCGGAGATCGCGCGCGCCCTGCCCGCGCCGCTGATGATGAAGCTGATGCCGGTCGTCATGGTGGTCGCGGTGGTCGGCATGATCGCCATGATGGCGATGATGGGCCGCAACCTACTGGCCAATCCGTTCATGATGATGTTCCCGATGATGATGCTCATGTCGATGGTCGGCATGATGGCGGGCTTCCGTGGCGGCGGGCCCAAGCGCGCGGTGGAACTCAACGAGGAGCGCAAGGACTACTTCCGCTATCTGGACCAGGTCCGCAAGGAGGTGCGCCGCACCGGCGGCAAGCAGCTGGAGACGCTCCGGTGGAGTCACCCCGAACCCGCCGACCTGCCGTCCCTGATCGGGACGAGGCGAATGTGGGAGCGCAGGCCCAACGACCCGGACTTCGGACACGTGCGCGTCGGGGTCGGCAGCCACCGGCTGGCCACCAAACTGGCGCGCCCCGAGACGGGGCCGCTGGAGGATCTGGAACCGGTGTCCACCGTGGCCCTGCGCCGATTCGTGCGTACCCATTCGGTGGTGCACCGCCTGCCGACCGCCGTGTCGCTGCGCGCGTTCCCCGCGATCAACATCGGCGGCCAGGTCGAGGACGCGCGCATGCTGGCGCGGGCGATGCTGATGGAGCTGGCCGCCTTCCACGGTCCCGACCATCTCGCCATCGCGATCGTCTGCTCGGACCCGGACGGCCCGGCCTGGTCCTGGGCGAAATGGCTACCGCAACTGCAGCATCCGACCCAGCGCGACGGCATGGGCTCGACGCGGATGATGTACCACTCGCTCGGTGAACTGGAAACAGCGCTGGCGGCCGAGCTGCTCGAGCGCGGCCGGTTCATGCGCAACCCACAGCCGACCCAGGGGCGACTACATCTGGTCGTCGTCATCGACGACGGCTACGTCAGCGGCAGCGAACGGCTGGTCAGCGAATCGGGCCTGGATTCGGTGACGGTGCTCGACCTCACCGCGCCGGAAGGCGGGCTCGCGGCGCGGCGCGGACTGCAACTGGTCGTCGGCGACGGCGAGGTGGCCGCGCGCAGTGCGGCCGGCGTGGAGAAGTTCGCCACCGCCGACGAGGTGAGCACGGCGGAGTCCGAGTCCTTCGCTCGCGCGCTGGCCAGATACCGGCTCGCGACGGCCGCGCAGATCGTGAGTCTCGGTGAGGGAACCACGGCCGATCCGGGACTGATGGCGCTACTGAAGATCCCGGACGCGGCCCAGATCGATCCGGCGCGGGTGTGGCGTCCGCGCACCGGCAGGGAGCGGCTGCGGGTGCCGATCGGCATCACCCCCGACGGCACTCCGGTGGAGATCGACATCAAGGAGTCGGCCGAGAACGGCATGGGCCCGCACGGCCTGTGCATCGGCGCCACCGGCTCCGGAAAGTCGGAATTCCTGCGCACTCTGGTGCTCTCGCTGGTCACCACGCATTCGCCGGACGCGCTGAACCTGGTGCTCGTCGACTTCAAGGGCGGCGCGACCTTCCTCGGCCTCGACTCGCTGCCGCACGTCGCCGCCGTGATCACCAACCTGGAAGAGGAACTCTCGCTGGTCGATCGCATGAAGGACGCGCTCGCGGGCGAGATGAACCGCCGCCAGGAGCTGCTGCGTTCGGCGGGCAACTACGCCAACGTCACCGACTACGAGAAGGCGCGCGCCGCGGGAGTGCCGCTCGATCCGCTGCCCGCGTTGTTCATCGTGGTCGACGAGTTCTCCGAACTGCTCTCGCAGAAGCCGGATTTCGCGGAGCTGTTCGTGATGATCGGCCGCCTCGGCCGGTCGCTGCACGTGCACCTGCTGCTGGCGTCGCAGCGCCTGGAGGAGAACAAGCTGCGCGGACTGGAATCGCATCTGTCCTATCGCATCGGCCTGCGCACGTTCTCGGCGAACGAGTCGCGTGCGGTGCTCGGCATCACCGACGCCTACCATCTGCCCAGCGTGCCCGGATCGGGATATCTGAAGAGCGACGCGTCGGATCCGTTGCGGTTCAACGCCAGTTACGTGTCCGGTCCGTACGTCGCGCCGCAGGGCACGGTGACCGGCGAGGACGGCAGCCCGGTCGCGGGCAGGCGGCCCGCGTTGTTCACCGCCGTGCCGGTGGAGATACCCGACCCGATCGATGCGGAGACCGAAGCGGAACCGGTCGCGCCGTCGAACCCGCTGCTGGAGCTGCCGCCGCCACCGTCGGCCGCTGGGGCCGTGCCCAGCGCCGACGAGGGCATCCCGGACACGTTGCTCGACGTGGTCGTCAAGCGGCTCACCGGGCACGGCCGCCCGGCGCACGAGGTGTGGTTGCCGCCGCTGGACGAATCCCCGACGGTGGACATGCTGCTGCCGGACCCGGACTGGCGTTCGCCGGTCAACCGGCACGGCCAACTGTGGATGCCGATCGGCGTCATCGACAAGCCCTACGAGCAGCGCCGCGATGTGCTCACCATCAATCTGGCTGGCGCCCAGGGCAATGTCGCGGTCGTCGGCGGCCCGCAGTCGGGCAAGTCGACGACCCTGCGCACCATCATCATGGCGACCGCGGCCACGCACACTCCCGAACAGGCGCAGTTCTACTGCCTCGACTTCGGCGGCGGCAGCATGGCGGGCTTGTCCGGCGTGCCGCACGTGGGCTCGGTGGCCGGTCGCCTCGACGGCGATCGGGTGCGCCGCACCGTCGCCGAGCTCACCACGCTGATGCGTCAGCGCGAGGAGCGGTTCGCCGCGCTGGGCATCGAATCGATGGCCGAGTTCCGGCGCCGCAAGTTCGGCGAGGGCCGTCGCGTTCCGGATGGCACAGCCGGGGCCGCCGACCCCTTGGCCGACGACAAGTTCGGCGACGTGTTCCTGGTGATCGACGGCTGGGCCGCGATCCGCGAAGAGTTCGACCTGCTGGAGCCGCAGATCAACGCCATCGCGGCCCAGGGCTTGTCGTTCGGCATCCACCTGATGATCGGCGCCGCGCGCTGGGCCGAGATCCGCCCGGTGGTCAAGGACCAGATCGGCACCCGGGTCGAGCTGCGGCTCGGCGATCCGTCCGACTCGGAGATGGGCAGGCGCACCGCGCACCAGGTTCCGGTCGGACGCCCGGGGCGCGGTCTGACCGCGGACCAGCTGCACATGCTGATCGCCTTGCCGCGCTTGGACTCCGACTCCGACCAGGGCAGCCTGGCCGACGGTGTCGCGCAGGCGCGGGCCGGACTCGAACAGCAGTACCCGAACCGCCGCGCGCCCGAAGTGCGCATGCTGCCGCTGCGCTTCGGCAGGGACGAGCTGATGGCCTCGGCGAAGGCGGAAGGCGTCGAGCTCGGCCCCACCCGCGTGGTCGTCGGTCGCGGCGAGTCCGAATTGCAGCCGCTGGTGCTGGATTTCGGCGTAGAACCGCACTTCATGGCCTTCGCGGACGTGGAATGCGGCAAGACCACCCTGTTGCGCAACATCGTGATGGGCGTGGTGGAACAGTCGACCACCGAGCAGGCCAGGATCATCATGGTGGACTACCGCCGGACCATGCTCGGCGTGGTCGAGGGCGACCACCTGGCCGGATACTCGACGTCGTCGCAGACCTGCGGTCCGATGATCCAAGAGGTGGCCGGGTATCTCGCCAAACGGATTCCCGGCTCGGATATCACACCGCAGCAACTGCGCGAACGCAGTTGGTGGAGCGGCCCGGAGATCTACATCGTGGTCGACGACTACGACATGGTGGCGGCCGGTACCGGCATGAACCCGTTCGCGCCGCTGTTGGAATACCTGCCCCAAGCTCGGGACATCGGCATGCATTTCGTGGTAACCCGCCGCAGCGGCGGTGTGTCCCGCGCGCTGTACGACCCGATTCTGGGCACCATGAAGAACCTTTCGGTGGAGACGCTGATCATGAGCGGGTCGCGCGACGAGGGCAAGCTGATCGGCGACGTGCGGCCGAGCAAGCTGCCGCCCGGCCGTGGAACACTGGTCTCGCGCAGCAGGGGTATCGAGATGGTGCACATCGCGCACTTGCCGCCCATCTGATCGGTTCGCCGTCGTGCGCCGGATATTCCGGCGTGCGCGGAGCGGCTCGTGAGTGCGCGGCACGATCGCGCACAAGGCGTCCTGCGATATTCGGTTACACCGTGCCCGTCGCGCGCGGCGGGCAGCCCCGGACAGCGCGGATCGTTCAGTTGTCGCCGCGTGGGATCAGTTGTTCGGCGGCGGTGGGCGCAAAAGCGCAGGCGCGGCCACTCGCCCGACAGCGGGGACCGGCACGGGAAGTGCGGGATCCCAGCTATCGGCTCTTCGCTCGAACAGCGCGCGTGACGGGCCCAGCGCGAGCGGGCCCGCTATGCGCACCAAACGGAATCCCGCCGAACGGTAGTAGGCGTGCAGGTCGGTATTGGTGGTCCACGCGTCGAGCCGGACCCAGGTGCGGCCCTGCGAGCGGGCGAGCAGTCCCGCGTGCGCCAGCAGGTGATGGCCCACGCGCCGGCCCGCGAAACGCAGATCCACGATCATGTAATGGGCGATCACCGCATCGTCGAGCTCCCACGCCGACCATAGACCGGCGTCGGCGCGGTCGTTGACCGTGATCGTTCCCGCCGGTTCGCCCGCGACCTCGGCGATCCAGGTCTCGCCCGCGTCCAGCGACCGTCCCACGGCGCGAGCGAAGATCTCGATGGGCAGGCCGCGTCCGGCGACCGTCCACTGATCGGAGCCGCGCGCGGTGAGCCACGCCGTGCGCTGCACGCGCAGGCGGCAGATCATGCCGAGATCGCCCCATGTCGCCTGGCGCAGCGCGATCGTCATGGGCTAGGCCCGGCCGGTCCCGTGCGAATCGGCAAGCGTGGTCCGGATGACTGCGGTGCCTTCGGCGTCGCCGAGCTCGTAGGCGAGCCGATTGCCGGAGGCGAGCGAACGTTGCCGCGTGGCACGGGTGACGCGCTCGTGGTTGGCGCCGATGCGCAGGTGGTCGAGCAGGATGGTGCCGGTGGCGACGCCGAGCACCAAGGCTTCCTCCGCGGTGGCAGGCCGGGCGACGAGCGTGTCGCGGTGCGCGGTCTCGGCATGACCCCGGTCGGCGAGGCGGCGGGTGGTGCCCTCCGGAATATCGTGCGGTGAGTCGATTCCGGTGGCCTCGGCCAGATCACGGGGATAGAAGCTGACCTCCCACGACCACGGCTCATGGTCGAGATACTGGACCACCGTCCTGGCCAGCACCCACGAATCCGGCGGTATCCCCAACCAAGACGCGACTTCGGGGCTGGCGGGCTCCATCTTCGCGCTGAACTCCTTCGACGGCTCCCGGTGCGCGGCCCGCGCGATCTCCTCGAAGATGTCGTGCGGGGTCTGCGGCCGGTCGGGGCGGATGGAATCGGTGACAACGGATTCCAGGATTTCCTGGTTTCGAACGATCGTTCCGCGGGAAGTAGCTGTATAGACGAGATTTTCGGTCACCAGCACCTGGATCGCGTTGCGGGCCGTGGTAATCGAGACCTGCATTTGATCGGCAAGCTCCGAGTGACTGGGCAGTCGATCGCCCGGTTTCCACTTGGCTGCGCGGATCTCCTCGCGGAGGAGGTCTGCGATCCGGTGATACGTCGGACCGTCCGCCATCTTGCTCCTCGGTTGGTCATGCAGGTAACGAAGTGTACTCTCCGTGACTCCCTACGGCCCGTTAACGCTTGACAGGTGCCTTCAGAGGTTTATTGTAATGAAGTCCTGATCCGGTGTTGTGCGGCGATGACGGCGAGGCAACGTGGCAGGTTCGGATACAACGGTCGTAATGGCCCTCCCTGGCACACCTAGGTGTGTCGATCCTTCGGTGCGCTCTTCGGCACCGGGATTGCTTCCCACGTCCGACCTATTGGTTCGGGCGTGTCGCGGACACCGCGTGGTCGGTGGTCCGCTCTTGTGGTTCGCTCGTGATCTGGCAGTGCTACATGAGCGCCGCCTGGTCGGCCGCGGTGGTTCGGTGGACACCTCCGTGGCGGTGGTTCGCGAAATCGAGCGTCGCAGAGTCGAATTGGTGATGGCCATCGACGACTGGGTGATGCGAAGTGTGCCGCAGCATCGGCTCGGCGCCACTCTGCACACCGAAACGGTGGGTGCGGTGATCGATCGCCTCGCCGAGTCGTCGGTGCGCGCGCACCACGCGTTGATGACTCTGAACGCGCACGACGATTTGCTGCACAACGCGTGGCATCATCTCGCCGAACTCGCGGACGCCTATGACGATCTGGTGCGCGACGTCATGGCGGGCAGGCGGCGTCTGCCCGAGTGGTGAGCGGCTGATCCGTTCGCCCTTCGCCCCGCCGGGCCACCGCCCGGCGGGTGTCACGGGTGGTAACGACGATGATCGGTGGCGAAGTCGTCCGCGACGGTCGCGGCCAGCTCGACGTAGGCCCGCTTGGTCTGCTTGTGCAAGCGGTGCAAATCGATTTCGGCGCCCTCGGACATGTGCGCGTCGAACGGGATGATGTGCACGGCGCGGCACCGGGACAGGAAGTACTCCCGTAGCTGCTGGATACCGACGTTCGGCGATCCGGCCCGCGGGGAGTTGATCACCACCACCGCGTTGCGCACCAAATGGTCGTGGCCGTGCAGCGACAACCAGTCCAATGTGGCTGCGGCACTGCGGGCTCCGTCGATCGCGGGGGAGGAGATCAGTACCAGCGAGTGCGCCAGGTCGAGCACACCGGACATGGCCGAATGCATGAGCCCGGTACCGCAGTCGGTGAGGATGATGTTGTAGAACCGTTGCAGGATTCGGGCGACCGCGCGGTACTCCTCTTCGCTGAACGCCTCCGACGCGGCCGGATCACGTTCGCTGGCGAGCACTTCCAGGCGGCTCGTCGCCTGCGAGGTGTGCCTGCGCACATCCGAATAGCGCTGGATGGTCGAATCGAGGAGCAGGTCGCGCACGGTGGACCTGGTCTGCAGGGGCACCCGCTGCGACAGCGTGCCGAAGTCAGGATTGGCGTCGACGGCGATCACCCGGTCGCCCCGGATCGAGGCGAAGGTGGAGCCGAGACCCATTGTGGTGGTGGTCTTTCCGACACCGCCCTTGAGCGACAGCACCGCGATCCGGTAGTCGCCGCGGACGGGCTGCCTGATCCGCGCGACCAGTTCCTGCAACCTGCGTTCCTCGGCGGACATACCGGGGTTGATCGCGCCGCCGGACACGTGGTGCACGGCCTTGCGCCACCCGGTTCCCGGAGCTTTCTTGGCCCGGCGCAGCGGCACGTCGTCGAGTGAAGGCTGCTGGAACGGGGCGCCCTGCTGCCGGGCGGGCGGCTGTGGGTAGCCGGGAGGCGTGCCCCACTGCGGGGCGGGGTGACCAGTGGCTTGGTGCGGCGGCACGGAATGCGGTGATGCCGGAGCGGATTCGGGCGCGGCAGCATTGCGCCACTGGTCGACGGGGACCTGCGGTGCGCTGCCCGCTGCCTGATCGCCCGCGAACTGCGTCGGGTGACCGGCGGGTACGTCGCTCGAGGCGTTGGGGTGCGGCTGTGGCGCGCCCGCGTCGTAAGCCGCATCCGGACGGGGCTGAGGCGCAGGCTGCTGGTCGGAGTTCGGCGCTTGTCCGACCGGCGGCTGGGACGCCGAAGGTTCGTTCGGCTCCGCCGACAGCCGGTGGCGTCCGCCACCGGCGACAGGTCGCGCCGCCACCGGGCCGATGTCGGTCGCGCCGGCGCGGTTCGACGCCGGTGCGCTCGAGTCCCTTTGTGCGCGAGTCGCATCGACCGACCCGGCCGAGTCGGGCGGCACGGGGGCCTCCGGCGCGGTACCGGATGCACTGTTGTGCGGCGCGGGCGGGTCGGGCAGCGGTGGGAGTCGGCGCGGCGCGTCGGTCGCGGGCGCGGCGGCCTGCTCGGGCCGAGGAGCCGCGAGCCACGGCGGCGGACCATCGGGAATCACCGCCGTGGGAGCGGGTGCGGCGGTCTGCGGGGCTTGCGCCGGATGCTCGGTAATGGGCGGTGTCCGGTGGGCATCGCTCGACGGCGTGATGTCGCCGGTGCCCAGTGTGGAGCCATGCTCGGATCCCGCACCTGCCGACGTTGTCGGGGCCTGAGCCGCTGCCGCGCTCCGGTTCACCCCGGCAGTGGTGTTCGCGCTGTGCGGTTCGGTCGGGCTTGCGCCGGTGGATGAGGTGGCGGTCTCGGCGCCGGTCGGCGTCGCTTCTCGGCTCTCGGCCTGCCGAACAGCGTCCGCTCTGCCGGAAACGGGATCCTCAGCGGAACGTGCCGCTGTCGGAGCGCCGTGCGGCCCTGCGTGCTCGTCCGTTGACGGCCCGGATTGCTCGCCGTGCGGTGACTGCGCATTTTCGCTCAGCGGGTCGGGGGCCTGCCACGCGCTGGATACTGGCGTGGCGGTCGGGGCCGACGGGTGTCCGCCCTGCCGTGCCGCGCCCTCCGGGCCGGTTACGGGCGAGGTCCCGCCGCTGGTCGGGTCTGCTGACGGTGGAGCGGATGGCACGCCGGTCGGTGCCTGAGCGTTCTGCCGCGCGGTGTGGTCGGCCGTGCTTCGGTCGGGAGTCGACGTCGCCGGGTCGATGGGTGGCTGCGGTGCGGGTTGTGTGCTGGTCGGTGTCGAGGAGTGTCCGCCCTGCGGCGCCGTCTGGTCCGGAGCGGATGGCACGCCGGTCGGTGCCTGAGCGTTCTGCCGCGCGGTGTGGTCGGCCGTGCTTCGGTCGGGAGTCGACGTCGCCGGGTCGATGGG
>NZ_JBEXME010000009.1:169759-245243 GCF_040610355.1 Nocardia sp. NPDC004168
CCGCCCTGCGGCGCCGTCTGGTCCGGAGCGGATGGCACGCCGGTCGGTGCCTGAGCGTTCTGCCGCGCGGTGTGGTCGGCCGTGCTTCGGTCGGGACTCGACGTCGCCGGGTCGATGGGTGGCTGCGGTGCGGGCTGTGCGCTGGTCGGTGTCGAGGAGTGTCCGCCCTGCCGCGCCGCCTGCTCCGGAGCGGACGGAGGCGCGGCGGGATATCCGGCTCGAGGCGGTTGCGCGGCCGGTTCGCGGCCGGTCGATGTCGAGGTAGGCCAGGTCTGGTTCGGACCGGCGGGTGGGGTCTCGCGAGACTCGCCGCGCTGAGTCGCCTCGTTTCCGGTCGGGCTCGGGCCGATCGGCGGGGTGGTCCGATTGGGCGGAGCCGAGTTCGGCCACAGGCTCGGAGCCACGGCCGACAGGGCGGCATCGAGGCGAGGGTTGCCGGTGGACGGCCATCCACCGTGCTTCGGCCCGAGCGGAGGTCGGCCGCCGACGGCCTGGCCCGGCGTGCTCTGGCCGTGCGATGGCGGGGCATGCTCGTCGTTCCGGGGCGGAGCGGGCCGCTCGTCGGCTGGTTGCCGGGGCGGCGGCGGGAGCTCCGGCCGGTCCGCCTGCTGTTCGTTCGACGCGGGCGGGTTCGCGGACCTGCTGCCCAGTGGCTGGAAACCGGGTGAGGGCTGCGACGGATTGCGCGTGGGCAGGCTGTGCTGCGGAGCGCCGGTGCGCTCCGGCGGCGCTTGCCACAAATTGTCCTGCGCCGGTGGAGTGCGGTCGTAGCCGGGCTGCTGCCAGGACCCCTGCGGCTGCTGGGCCGCCTGTGGGTGGGGCCAAGACTCTTGCGGCTGCTGCCAGGCCTGGTATGGCTGTTGCCGAGACTCTTGCGGCTGCTGCCAGGCCTCTTGCGGCTGCTGCCAGGCCTCTTGCGGCTGCTGCCAGGCCTCTTGCGGCTGCTGCCGGAGGGACTCTTGCGGAAGCTGCTGCCGGGACTCCTGTGGCTGTTGCAGAGAATCTTGCGGCTGTTGCAGAGAATCTTGCGGCCGTTGCAGAGAATCTTGCGGCTGTTGCCAGGACTCCTGTGGCTGTTGCCAGGACTCTTGCGGCTGCTGCCACGACTCGTGCGGGGCACGAGCCGGTGCGGGCTCCTCCGGAACCGGCGCGGGCGCGCGACTCGCGTCGCCCTGCCGCTGATCCTCCTCGGCATTCCCCTCGTGCTTGTCGCGGCGCCAGCCCTTACGGCGCTTCTCCGGCCGTGCGGCATCCGGGCGTTCCGCCTCGGGCGCGCGGCCGCGCAAACGGCCGCGCCTGCGGCTGGGGGAGTCCTCGATGAGGTCGTCGTGCGGAAGGTTCTGTACCGGCGCTTCGTAGCCGCTCTGGCTGACGTCGCTCTCCGACAGCCACGGCGGCAGCATGGGCAGGCCGTCATTGCTACGGCTCACGACTGCGCCTCGCCGATGTTCGGCGTGCCGATCTCTCGCTCGCTGCGCTCGGTCACGACTGCCCTCGCTGCCCGCTCGGCTCGGTCGTGGCCAGGGACGCTCTGCCGTTGACTCGCTCGCTACGATTACTCACGGCCTCGCCTCCCTGCCGCTCGCTTCGGCCGTGACCGAGAGCGCCCACGCCGGTGGCTCGCACGCTGCGCCGGCTCACGCGTCCCCCTCGATCCGTTCGACCCAAATACCTGGACAGCGGCCAGTTTACGCGACAACCCGGTGCCGTCGCGGCGCAGCGTCCGAGGCCCGCCACGAGTGGGAAGACGGCTGCGAAACCGCTGGCGACACGGGTATACAGGGAGGCATTTTTGCCCGATCCGGAACGGATCGGTAAGCTGGAGCGGCGGTGCACCTAGGCGCCGCCTGTTTGTGTGCGAGCGGTTCGCTCCGGCGATCGGTCCCATTCGAGCAGAACCAGCAAACAAACCAGGTTGAGCGTAACCGGGATCGCGGAGGACATGGCGAAGAAAGACGGGGCCATCGAGGTCGAGGGTCGAGTTGTCGAACCGCTGCCCAATGCGATGTTCCGGATCGAGCTCGAGAACGGACACAAGGTTCTCGCGCACATCAGCGGGAAGATGCGGCAGCACTACATTCGCATCCTCCCCGAGGACCGTGTGGTCGTCGAGCTCTCGCCCTACGACCTGTCGCGTGGCCGGATCGTATACCGCTACAAGTGATCGTGCCCGGCGCGATCGGCGTCGGTTGCGAGCCGGCAGTCCCGGCGTGAGCCGGGGCCGAGTCGAAGGACTCACACCAGAGCTTCCCCAGTCGCCGACTGGGGAAAAACTGTGTTCACACCCCTGTGAACCACAACAGATTGGACGGACGTGAAGGTTCAGCCGAGCGTCAAGAAGATCTGCGAGAAGTGCAAGGTGATCCGCCGTCACGGCCGGGTCATGGTGATCTGCGACAACCTGCGCCACAAGCAGCGCCAGGGCTGAGCGGAGGCGAGGGAGACCTCGCACCACCCGCCCGAGGCTTGCCGACGGCGAACGCTCGACGCGACACCAGCCAAGCACCGAACCGCAGTTCGGATTGGCAAGAAGAACTCCCAGCACCAGCCGCACGCTGCGGAAATCAGGGTTCGCCCTGGGCGTGCGCGCCTACCACCGGTTCGGAGGCCGGTGCCCCGCCAAGACGAGGGGACGGACAGGGAGCAGACCTCCGCAACGATTAAGGAAACTGCCAGATGGCACGTCTCATGGGCGTCGACCTCCCGCGCGAGAAGCGCATGGAGATCGCACTGACCTACATTTTCGGCATTGGCCGTACCCGCTCCAAGGAGATCCTCGAGGCCACCGGCGTCAGCCCGGACCTGCGCTCGAAGGATCTCAGCGACGACGATCTGACGAAGCTGCGTGACTACATCGAGGCTTCGGAGTTCAAGGTCGAGGGTGACCTGCGCCGCGAGGTGCAGGCCGATATTCGCCGCAAGATCGAGATCGGCTGCTACCAGGGCCTGCGCCACCGTCGTGGCCTGCCCGTGCGTGGCCAGCGCACCAAGACCAACGCGCGCACCCGCAAGGGCCCGAAGCGCACCGTCGCCGGCAAGAAGAAGTAGGGATAACCGATGCCTCCGAAGAGTCGGGCCGCGGGCCCGAAGAAGACCCAGAAGTCGCGTCGCAGGGACAAGAAGAACGTCCCGCACGGCAACGCGCACATCAAGAGCACGTTCAACAACACGATCGTGTCGATCACCGACCCGAACGGCAACGTCATCTCCTGGGCGTCGTCGGGTCATGTCGGCTTCAAGGGCTCGCGCAAGTCGACCCCGTTCGCCGCGCAGCTCGCCGCCGAGAACGCCGCCCGCAAGGCGCAGGAACACGGTGTCAAGAAGGTCGACGTGTTCGTGAAGGGCCCCGGTTCGGGCCGCGAGACCGCGATCCGCTCGCTGCAGGCCGCAGGCCTCGAGGTGGGCACGATCTCCGATGTCACCCCGCAGCCGCACAACGGCTGCCGTCCGCCCAAGCGGCGTCGCGTCTAGCGGGAAAGGAATAACGAACAATGGCTCGTTACACAGGCCCTATCACCCGCAAGTCGCGTCGTCTGCGCGTCGACCTCGTCGGCGGCGACCAGGCGTTCGAGCGTCGCCCCTACCCGCCCGGCCAGCACGGCCGCGCGCGGATCAAGGAGAGCGAGTACCTGCTCCAGCTGCAGGAGAAGCAGAAGGCCCGCTTCTCCTACGGCGTCATGGAGAAGCAGTTCCGCCGGTACTACGAAGAGGCCAACCGCCTCAAGGGCAAGACCGGTGACAACCTGCTGCGTCTGCTCGAGACCCGCCTGGACAACGTCGTGTACCGCGCCGGTCTGGCCCGTACCCGCCGTCAGGCTCGTCAGCTGGTCTCGCACGGCCACTTCCTGGTGAACAACAAGAAGGTCGACGTTCCCAGCTTCCAGGTCACCCAGTACGACATCATCGATGTCAAGGAGAAGTCGCTGGGCACCCTGCCGTTCCAGGTGGCGCGTGAGACCGTCGGCGACCGTCCGGTTCCGGGCTGGCTGCAGGTGCTCCCCGGCCGGCTGCGGATCCTGGTCCACCAGTTGCCCGAGCGCGCCCAGATCGATGTGCCGCTGCAGGAACAGCTGATCGTCGAGTACTACTCGAAGTAAGACTTGGCACAACGTGCCGCTGGTGCGTGGCCGCCCCGATGGGCGGCCAGGCACAACCCCTGAGACGAGGCGTCAAATAGCGGGCGCCCAAAAAGGAGGATGATCCA
Organism: Nocardia sp. NPDC004168; assembly: GCF_040610355.1. Taxonomy (NCBI): domain Bacteria; kingdom Bacillati; phylum Actinomycetota; class Actinomycetes; order Mycobacteriales; family Nocardiaceae; genus Nocardia; species Nocardia sp. NPDC004168. Next base: position 173,964 of record NZ_JBEXME010000009.1, read on the forward strand.
CATGCTGATTTCACAGCGTCCGACGCTGACCGAAGAGGTCGTCGCCGAGAACCGCTCGAAGTTCACCATCGAACCGCTCGAGCCGGGCTTCGGTTACACCCTCGGCAACTCGCTGCGGCGTACCCTGCTGTCCTCGATTCCGGGGGCGGCGGTCACGAGCATCCGCATCGACGGCGTCCTGCACGAGTTCACCACCGTTCCGGGCGTGAAGGAGGATGTCACCGACATCATCCTGAACCTCAAGGGCCTGGTCGTGTCCTCCGAGGAGGACGAGCCGGTCACGATGTACGTGCGCAAGCAGGGTCCGGGCACCGTCACCGCCGGTGACATCGTCCCGCCCAGCGGCGTGGTGGTGCACAACCCGGACATGCACATCGCGACCCTGAACGACAAGGGCAAGCTGGAGATCGAGCTCGTCGTCGAGCGCGGTCGCGGCTACGTCCCGGCCGTGCAGAACAAGGCGTCCGGCGCGGAAATCGGCCGGATTCCGGTGGATTCGATCTACTCGCCGGTGCTGAAGGTGACCTACAAGGTCGAGGCGACCCGCGTCGAGCAGCGCACCGACTTCGACCGGCTCATCCTGGACGTGGAGACCAAGAACTCCATCAGCGCGCGGGACGCGCTCGCCTCGGCGGGCAAGACCCTGGTCGAGCTCTTCGGCCTGGCCCGTGAGCTGAACGTCGAAGCAGAGGGCATCGAGATCGGCCCCTCGCCGGCCGAGGCGGATCACATCGCCTCGTTCGGCCTGCCGATCGAGGATCTGGACCTCACCGTCCGGTCCTACAACTGCCTCAAGCGCGAGGGTGTGCACACCGTCGGCGAGCTGGTCGCCCGCACCGAGTCGGATCTGCTGGACATTCGCAACTTCGGTCAGAAGTCCATCGACGAGGTCAAGGTCAAGCTGCACGCGCTCGGCCTCTCGCTGAAGGACAGCCCCGCGTCGTTCGATCCGTCCAGCGTGGTCGGCTACGACGCGAGCACCGGCACGTGGAGCGACAGCGGCACGTTCAGCGACACCGACGGCGGCGAGCAGGACTACGCCGAGACCGAACAGCTCTAGGCCGCCGGGGTAGGCGCCCCGGCCCGGCCTCATACAAGGAGAACACCACAATGCCCAAGCCCAAGAAGGGTGCCCGCTTCGGCGGGTCGGCGTCGCACCAGAAGGCGATCTTCGCCAATCTGGCCACGGCGCTCTTCGAGCACGGCCGGATCACCACCACCGAGGCCAAGGCCAAGGCCGTGCGTCCCTACGCGGAGAAGCTGATCACCAAGGCGAAGGGCGGCACCCTGGCCGACCGTCGCGAGGTGCTGAAGGTGATCCGCAACAAGGATGTCGTGCACGAGCTCTTCGCGGAGATCGGCCCGTCGTTCGAGGGGCGCGAGGGTGGCTACACCCGCATCACCAAGACGCTGCCGCGCAAGGGTGACAACGCGCCGATGGCGATCATCGAGCTGGTTCGCGAGAAGACCGTGACCAACGAGGCCGATCGCGCCCGTCGCGTGGCCGCCTCGAAGAAGGCGGAGGAGGCTCCGGCCGCCGAGGTCGTCGAGGAGGAGGCCGACGAGGCCGTCGCCGAGACCGCCGAGGCTCCGGCTGCCGACGAGGCCGCCGAGGACAAGAAGGACGCCTGACGCTTCGCGTCGGAGTTCGCGCACGAGCCCGCCACCCGCACTGGGTCGGCGGGCTCGTTCGTTTCGACCAGAGGATCATGTGACCGTGGAGGAATCGGTGGGATCGATGTCGGGTCGACCGGGCGAGGACGCACCGGGCGTGCCCGGTATCGACGTGCCACGCACCCGGGTGCGGTTGGACATCGCCTATGACGGCACGGATTTCGTCGGCTGGGCGCGTCAGCCTGGTCTGCGCACCGTGCAGGGGGTGCTGGAGGACGCGCTGAGCAAGGTGTTCCGCGAGCCGATCCAGCTGACCGTGGCGGGCCGTACGGACGCGGGCGTGCACGCCGAGGGACAGGTCACGCATTTCGACACCGCCGGTGAACTGGACGCGGCGAAACTGGTGCACCGGATGGCGCGCTTCCTGCCGAAGGACGTGCGGATCAGGCACGCGCGCCCGGCCGCGCCGGAGTTCGACGCCCGGTTCTCCGCCATCCGCCGCCATTACGCCTACCGGCTGACCACCGCGCCGTACGGTGCGGAGCCGCTCCAGGCCCGCAGCGTGGTCGCCTGCCGATCCGACGTCGATGTCGACGCGATGCGGGCGGCTTCGCGAAAGTTGCTCGGGCTGCACAACTTCGCCGCCTTCTGCCGCCGCAGGGAGGGTGCGACGACGGTACGGGAGCTGCAGCGGTTCGACTGGGTGCGCGATGGTGACCTGCTGATCGCCTACGTCAGCGCGGACGCGTTCTGCTGGTCGATGGTCCGCAGTCTGGTCGGCGCGGTCCTCGCCGTCGGCGAAGGGCGGCGGACGCCGGAATGGGTGGCCGATCTGTTGCGGGAGACCGAGCGCTCCAGTTCGGTGACCGTCGCTCCCGCACATGGTTTGAGCTTGATAGGCGTGGACTACCCGGCCGACGAGGAACTCGCGGCCCGCAACGCGCAGACGCGGGAGATGCGGTCGGTTCCGGTACCTGGCGGAGGCTGCTGCGGCGAGTGAGAATGTCCGCGCACTACCCGCACCCGTGCTCGGGTGCGGGTAGCGGACGCGGTCACTTCGATGACCGCGGGTATTGCTGCTGCGACTGTGCCGACTGCTGAGTCTGCTCCTGCTGGGTCGGCGACATCGGTGTGGACCGGCCGGATTGCGCTTCGATGGTCCTCGGTTCGTGCGACGCCCCGGAAATCTGGATGCGGCGCGGCTTCGCACGCTCCGCGATGGGGATCGTCACCGACAGCACGCCGTTGTTGTAGGTCGCGCTGATGTTCTCGACGTCGACGTTCTCGCCGAGGGACATCTGGCGCATGAAGGTGCCCGCGAAACGTTCCGAGGCGATCCACTGGACGCCTTCTTCGCTCGGCACGGTGCGTTGCGCCCGCAAGGTGAGCGTGCCGTTGTCGACGCTGACGTCGATCGAGCCGGGGTCGACGCCGGGCAGATCCGCGTTCAGAACGTAGTGATCTCCCGCTTTGAACAGATCCATCGGCATGAATCGCGGTGCGCGACCGGTTCCGGCAGTCTCACCGAGCAGTTGGCGGGCAACGGTGTCGATGTCATGGAATGGATCGAATCGAAGCACAGCAATCACCTCCATCTCCTAGTGGTGGCGCCGGCCAGGCGCCGGGCGCCGATAGCTGTGCAATAGCCACAGTAGCCCTCGGTAATCGGGACGGCATCGACCCGACGGGGCCGTCCTGGCAGTGCACGGGCCCGGCCGGAATAGCGCCCTCCTGGCGTGTGTTGGGTCGGGACATGGCATTCGACAGTCTCGGACGGTTCGGAGTGTGGCGGGCGTACAACGGATTCAGCCCGGAAGACGCGCGAGAATTGGAGCGGCTCGGATACGGCGCGCTCTGGCTGGGGGCTTCGCCTCCGGCGGATCTGGCGACGGTCGAACCGCTGCTGGAGGCGACCGAAACGATCACCGTCGCCACCAGCATCGTGAACATCTGGGCGGCGCCCGCGAAGGAGGTGGCCGACTCGTTCCACCGGATCGAGGCCCGCTTCCCGGGCCGGTTCCTGCTCGGCATCGGTGCGGGACACCCGGAGCACACCGGTGAGTACCGCAAGCCGTACGACGCGCTTGTCGAGTATCTCGACGACCTCGACGCCGCGGGAGTACCCGCCGAACGTCGCGCGGTGGCCGCACTCGGCCCGCGCGTGCTGAAGCTGGCCGCCGAGCGGTCGCTGGGCGCGCTGCCCTATTTCGTGCCCGCGGCGCACACCGCGAAGGCCCGCGAGATCGTCGGCCCGGACGCGCTGCTGGCGACCGAGCACAAGGTGGTGCTGACCGACGACGCCGGCACGGCGCACGCGGTCGCCGATGAGACCGTCAAGTTCTATGTCGGCCTGACCAACTACGCGTCGAACCTGCGCCGATTCGGTTTCACCGACGCCGACCTCACCGTGCCGCCGAGCGAGGCGCTGTTCGACGCCGTCATCGCGCACGGCACGCCGGAGCGGATCGCCGCCCAGCTGTCCGAACACGCCGACGCGGGCGCCGACCACGTCGCGGTGCAGATCCTCGGCGACAACTACCTCCCGGCTCTGCGCACCCTCGCTCCGCTGCTCACCGGGCGATCCTGACCGCCCGTCTCCGGCCCCCGGCGCTGTGTACCTTTGCTGCGCTGTTGACCGCGGGATCCTGACCGCCCGTCTCCGGCCCCCGGCGCTGTGTACCTTTGCTGCGCTGTTGACCGCGGGATCCTGACCGTCCGTCTCCGGCCCCCGGCGCTGCGCCGGGGGCCGGTTTTGTTTCCGGCGATCGTCCTAAGGGACTGTTAGGAAGCTTCGAGAGCCATTTCGCGCGCGTGTGACTGTCGACACACTGATCTGCGACGACGTGATGAGGCGTCGGAGAAGGAGATGTTGTGACTACGACACAGCCCGTCGGCGAGCGCCGGGTGGTCGCGAATGTTCTGCGCGGATCCATCGGCAATCTCGTCGAGTGGTACGACTGGTATGTCTACGCCGCGTTCAGCGTGTACTTCGCGAAGACGTTCTTCCCGAAGGACGATCCGACCGCCCAACTGTTGTCCACCGCCGCCGTGTTCGCGGTCGGCTTCCTGATGCGCCCGATCGGCGGGTGGGCACTGGGTCGGTACGCCGACCGGTTCGGCAGGCGCTCGGCCCTGACCCTGTCGGTGACCGTGATGGCCGCCGGTTCGCTGATGATCGCGGCGACGCCGGGTTACCAGACCATCGGCCTGGCCGCTCCGGCTCTGTTGCTGGTCGCCCGGCTGCTGCAGGGGTTGTCGGTCGGCGGTGAATACGCCACCAGTGCGACGTATCTGTCCGAGGTGGCCTCGGCGGGCAGGCGCGGGTTCTACTCGAGCTTCCAATACGTGACCTTGGTGGCAGGACAGCTCGTCGCGCTCGGGGTGCAGATCGTGCTGCAACAGTTCCTCGACGCCGGCCAGATGAACGCCTGGGGCTGGCGGATCCCGTTCGTGATCGGCGCCGCCGGTGCGCTGATCGTGATGTGGTTGCGGCGCGGCATGGACGAGTCCGAGCAGTTCCGCGCCGAATCCGGACAGCGGCCGAAGAAGACCGCGGCGACGGCCGCCGAGGTGCGGGAATCGCGTGGCTCCCTGCGGATCCTGTTGCAGTACCCCCGCGAATGCCTGCTGGTCGTCGGGTTGACGCTGGGCGGAACGGTCGCGTTCTACACGTACACGACCTACATGCAGAAGTTCATGATCAACACCTCCGGCATCTCCAAGTCGACCGTGGCGTGGATCAACTTCATCGCGCTGCTGGTCTTCGTGGTGCTGCAACCGCTGGCGGGGGCGCTGTCGGACCGGATCGGCCGACGCAAGCTGCTCATCTTCTTCGGCGTGGCGGGCACCTTGCTGACCGTGCCGATCATGACGGTGCTCGCGCGCACCACCAATCCGGTCGCCGCGTGGGGTCTGATGATGGCGGCGCTGGTGATCATCACGGGATACACCTCGATCAACGCGATCGTGAAGGCCGAGCTGTTCCCGACGAAGATCCGCGCGCTCGGCGTAGGGCTGCCCTATGCCTTGACCGTCGCGATCTTCGGCGGCACCGCCGAGACGATCGCGCTCGCGCTGAAGAAGGGCGGCCACGAGTCGCTGTACTTCTGGTATGTCGCAGGCTGCATCGCCGTCTCGCTGATCACCTACTACTTCATGCGGGAGACCTCGGCCTCGTCGGCGATCGACGCGGCCGAGCCCACCGCGAGCGCCGACACCGGGTCCGGCGCCGCGGGGGCCGAGCCGGGTCGGCCGATGGTCACCGTGCGTGACTGACCGACCGGCACACGCGCCGGTCCGCCCACTGTGGGAGGATCGGCGCGTGCGGCTTGCGGTGGTCGAGGACGACGACGGCGTGGGAGACGCGCTGGTCGAGGCGCTCAACGTCCGTGGCTACCGCGCCGAACGCAAGCGCCGCGGCGCGGATCTGCTGATCGCGCACCGCGACTACGACGCCGTGATTCTGGATCTCGGACTGCCCGACGGCGACGGTCTGCAGGTGTTGCGGCGACTGCGCGAGGTGAGTTCGGTTCCGGTGCTGATCCTGACCGCGCGCAGTGACGAACGCTCGATCGTGCGAGGTTTGCGCGGTGGCGCCGACGACTATCTGGTGAAGCCTCCGCGCATCGCGGAACTCGTCGCGCGGCTGGAGACGGTCACCAGGCGGGCGGCCGCGGCGGCGCGACAGGCGCAGTCGGTGATCGTCACCGGTGACGTGCGGGTCGATCTCGGCGCCCGCGTTGTCGAGGTGGCCGGGGAGCCGGTGTCGCTGACTCAGAAGGAATTCGAGCTGGTCGAGGCGCTGGTGGAACGGCCGGGGGCCGCGGTGAGCCGTCAGCAGTTGATGGACCGCATCTGGGGTGACGCCTTCGTCGCGGTCTCGCGTTCGCTGGACGTGCACATGACGGGCTTGCGGGCGAAACTCAACCGGCCCGGCCTGATCACCACCATCCGCGGGTACGGGTATCGGTGGGGGCAGTGAGCGCGGTCCGGCGGGCCGGAGGTGTGCCATGCGGCGTCGCTTGCTGGTCGCGCTGACACTGTTCGCGGCCATCGCGGTGCTGGCGTTCGCGGTGCCGCTGTCGCTGACCATCGCCACCAGCCGCACCCAACAGCTGGTGCTAGCGCGCTCGGGGGACGCCGACCGCTTCGCCACCCTCGCCGACAACGCGGTCACCGCGGGGGACAGCCGTGCGCTGGCCGACGAGGTGCTGCGCTATCACGAGCTGTACGGCGAGAACGTGCTCGTGGTCGACGCCAGGGGTGCGCCGACGGTGAACGCGGGCGCGGACATGGACGATCCCGGCATCGTCGCGGCGGTGGCGGCCGCGCGCCGCAATCAGCGTCCGCACGCGGTGGACAAGCTGACGCCGTGGGGCGCGCCGAGCATGCTGGTCGCGCGGCCGGTCGGCACCGGCGTGCAGGTGAACGGGGCCGTGGTGATCGAGGCGTCGACGGCCCGTGCTCGCGGTGACATCGCGCGGGACTGGGCGGTGATCGTGCTCGGCGGCGTGGTCGCGATGGCGCTGTTCGTGCTGCTGGCGGTGACGATCGGCCGCTGGGTGCTGCGGCCGCTCGCGGCGCTGTCGCACGGTGTGGCGGAGTTGACCGCGACGCTGCCCAAGCCGCGCGCCGACACCGTCGCGCCGGTATCGATCGCGGGCCGCTACGGCGGGCCGCCGGAGATGCGGGCGCTGGCCGAGTCGTTCGACGCGATGGCGCTGGCCGTGGCCGATTCGGCGGACGCGCAGCGCCAGCTGGTCGCCGACACCGCACACGCGATGCGCAATCCACTGGCCGCCCTGACCATTCGCCTCGATTCCCTGGAACCAGCGATCCCGGCGAGCGCGGCGAGCATCTTCCACAACGCGGGCGCCGAGGTGGAGCGGCTCACCGCGTTGCTCGACGGCCTGCTCAGCTTGGCCGTCGCCGAGACCCCGGCGGCATTCGACGTCGCCCGCACGGCCGAGGGCGACGACCAGTGCGACGCCGTGCAAGTGATCGCCGACCGATTCGACGCCTGGTGCTCGGCATTCGAGGCGGCCGGACAGCGATTGCGCGTGGCGGCCGTGGCCGGGCCCGCCGACGTCGCGGTCCCGGCCGACGTGCTCGCGCAGATGCTCGACGTACCGCTGAGCAACGCGACACGCTATGCGGGCGCGGGCGCGCACATCGATCTGGTCGTCGCGACCGAGCCGGGCTGGGTCACGGTGACCGTCCGCGACGACGGCAGCGGTGTTCCTCCCGCTGAGCTCGACAAGCTGACCACCCGTTTCTTCCGCGGTTCGGCCGCGGGGGCCGGTGGCTCCGGGCTGGGCCTGCCGATCGCCGCCGCATTGGCGCAGGCGCGCGGCGGCGTGCTCACCGTGGCCGCGGTGCGTCCGCATGGTCTGGCGGTCTCGGTGCGCCTACCCGAGGCGGAGGCCCGATGACCGGCCGGGAGCCGATCGTCCGGCGCGGCGTCGGTCGGCGCGGCGTCGGTCGGCGCGGCTTCCTCGCGTTGGCCGTCGCGGCGGGGCTCGCGGGTTGTGGGCCGGGCGGCCGGGGCGCCACCGCGCGGCTGGCGTCCGGCGAGGTCGGCGGCTTCTATCACGCCTTCGCGGGGTTGCTCGGCCTCGCCGCCGAAAACGCCGGGGGTGTGCGGATCGAGCGGGTTACCACCTCGGGTTCGCAGGACAATCTGGCGTTGCTGGCGCGCGGTGAGGTCGATGCCGCGCTCGCGCTCGCGGATTCGGTGCGCGACAGCGCCGATCAGGTGTTCGCGCTGGGCCGGGTGTACGAGAACTACCTGCAGTTGGTCGTGCGGGCGGACAGCCCGATCGGTTCGGTCGCGGATCTGCGGGGAACGCGGGTGAGTCTGGGCGCGGAGGGATCGGGCGCGGCCTTGACCGGCGCACGGATATTGCGCGTCGCGGGGCTCGACCCGAGTGCCGACGTCGTGATCGCCCATCGCCCCTTGGCGCAAGCGGTGGCCGCCCTGACCGCTGGCGACGTGGACGCCCTGTTGTGGGCGGGCGGCGTGCCGACGGCACGGCTCGCGGTGCCGAGCCGGATGCGGCTCGTGGACATGGGCGAGCTGGCCGCGCCGATGCGGGACCGGTTCGGGCCGGTATACGACCGGGTGGCGATCCCCGCGGATGCCTATCCGGGCGGGGTCTCGGTGCACACCATCGGGGTGGCGAATCTCTTGCTGGCCGCGGGCAGTATGTCCGAGGAGGTGGCCGCGGCCATCGTCGAACTACTGGTGTGGCACGCCGACGCGCTGGTGCCCACCGAGGCGGCGGGCACCCAATTCCTCGACGGCCGGTCGCTGATCAGCACCGGCCCGATTCCGCTGCACCCGGGAGCTGCCGCGGTCTATCGCCGCTGGCACGGATAGTTCCGTCAGGACCTGACCAAGCGGGCGATGGCGTCGGTCGCTTCCTTGATCTTGGCCTCGGCCTCCGGGCCACCCGCGACGGCCGCGTCCACGACGCAGTGGCTGATGTGATCCTCCAGCAGGCCCATCGCGACCGCTTGCAGGGCTTTGGTCATGGCGGACACCTGAGTGAGGATGTCGATGCAGTACTTCTCCTCCTCGACCATCCGCTGCAGACCGCGCGCTTGACCCTCGATGCGCCGCAGCCGCTTGAGGTAGTCGTCCTTGGCGGTGATGTAGCCGTGCGCGGCGTGGTCGGCCGCCGTGTGGTCGTGGGGGGAAGCTGCCACCGATGTCTCCTCGCTGCCTGTGGTCGCCGGAACCGGATCAATACCCCCCTAGGGTACAGTTCCGGGGGCGTCTTGTCAGGTCGGGCCGCATGGTGCGGCAGACCCCGCCCGGTCGGAACGGTCCGTGTTCCGCCGGAAAGCAGGGTAACGCGGATCCCGGCGCGCGACGGCCACCCAGGGACGAGACAATTGAGGTATGAGTTCGCACCCCCGGCCCGCGCTCGCCGTCATCGGCGGCAGCGGCTTCTACGATTTCTTCGACAACGAGGCGACCATCGTCGAGGTCGACACCCCCTATGGTGCACCGAGCGCGGGCATCGCCGTCGGAGAGGTGGAGGGGCGGCCGGTGGCGTTCCTGCCGCGCCACGGCAAGAACCACGAATTCGCGCCGCACACCTTGCCCTACCGGGCCAATCTGTGGGCCCTGCGTTCGCTGGGCGTGCGCCGTATCTTCGCGCCTTGTGCCGTCGGCAGCTTGCGGGCGGACTGGGGCCCCGGCACGGTCGCGGTGCCCGATCAGCTGGTCGACCGGACCTCCGGTCGTCCGCAGACCTACTTCGACGGCGGCGGCATCCACGTGTCCTTCGCCGACCCGTACTGCGAGGAACTGCGGGCCGCAGCCATCAAGGCCGAGTCCGAGGAACTGCATATGATGCACGCGGCCACGATGGTCGTGGTCGAGGGACCGCGCTTCTCCACCCGCGCCGAGAGCCGGTGGTTCGCCGCCCAGGGCTGGGAGCTGGTGAACATGACCGGGCACCCGGAGGCGGTGCTCGCCCGCGAACTCGAGATGTGCTACGCCGCCGTCGCCCTCGTCACCGATCTGGACGCCGGTCTGGAGGAGGGCGAAGGAGTGCGCGCCGTCGACGTCTTCGCCGAGTTCAAGCGAAACCTCGTGCCCTTCAAGGAGCTCGTCCGCCGCGCGGTGGCCGCGGTGGACGGCACCGACACCTGCGACCGGTGCCGTGTCCACGCGGACGTGTCGCTGCCGTTCGAATTGCCCTGAGTCCGATGCGGGTGCTGGTCACCGGAGCGGCCGGGTTCCTCGGCGGGCACCTGCGCCGTGCGCTGCTCGCCGCGGGACACCAGGTGACCGGGGTGGACCTGCTACGCGACCACGGGCCGGACGCACGACCACCGGAAGGGGTCGAGCGGGTGGACGTGCGCGACGCCGAAGAGCTCGCACCCCTCTTGGACGGAGTGGACGTGGTCTGCCACTTCGCGGGTGTCACCGCGGGCGCGCTGGCCGCCGACTTCGCCTCGCACAACGATGTCGGGACCGCCGTGCTGCTCGGTGCCATGGAGCGGGCGCGAGTCGGCCGCTTGGTGCTCGCCTCGTCCGTCGCGGTCTACGGCGAAGGCCGCTATCGCGGCGTGCAGAGCGGCCCGTTCTTCCCCAACCTGCGTCGCAGGGCCGACCTCGACCGAGGCATGTTCGATCATCGCGCTCCGCACACCGGCGAGATCTTGACGTGGGAGCCGGTCGGCGAGGACGCGCCGCTGCGTCCGCGCGGTCCCTATGCGGCGAGCAAAGTCGCGCAAGAGAATTACGCGCTCGCCTGGGGATTGGCGACCGGTGGTGCGGTGACCGCCCTGCGAATGCACAACGTGTACGGCGCGGGAGCGCGGGCCGGGCTGGTGGGGTGGTTGCACGCCGAGCTGGCACAGGGCCGCGCGCCGCAGGTGTTCGAAGACGGCGGACAGATCCGGGATTTCGTGCACGTGCGCGACGCGGTCGCGGCCACCGTCGCGGCGGTCGAGCGTGCGCTGCCCGGTTTCGTCGCGCTGAACATCGCCTCGGGGCAGCCGATCACGGTGTGGGAAGTGGCCTCGATCATGTCGCGCGCCCGCAGTGGCCCCGCGCCGGTGGTAACCGGCCGATACCGCATCGGCGACGTCCGGCATTTCGTCGCGGACCCGGAAAAGGCGAGACGGGTATTGGATTTCACCGCCTCGGTGGCGCCGGCGCAGGGTCTGGCCGAGTTCGCGGCCACCGACTGAATCAGGCACCCGGATCGCCGGATGCGGCTCGGTGCGGCGCGAATGCCTCCGCGTGGGCGGTCGACCATTGCTCGAAGTTGCGCGGAGGCCGACCGGTCACCTGCTCGACGGTCGGACAGAGCGTCGCCTCATCCAGCCTGCCCGCCACGAAGAAACCGAGAAACGCGTCGACGTACTCCCGCGGCATGGTGGCGGCCAGCTGCCTCGGTCTCGTCGTCGAGTTCGCGCGCCACCAGTGGTCGGTTCAGCACCGTGGCGAGTGCCGCGACCTGCTCCGCCGGTCGCGGGGTATCCGGTGTTCCTGGTATCGGGCACTCGTGAACGGCGGGAGGTGCTCTGGAGCGCGCCGGTACGCGGTGGCCGGCGGGGCCCGAGTTAGGCTCGCGCGGTGGATACCCCGTTGCGGCTCGAGGTCATCGTGGCCAGTGTGCGTCCGGAGCGGTTCGCGCCGGTGGTCGCGGACTGGTTTCTACGTACCGTGCGCGCTCGTCCCGAATTCGATGTCGGCGTGATCGATCTCGCGCATACGCCGTTGCCGGTCGAACTCACCGACAACGAGGAGACCGCGGCCTATCGCACGCGATTGCGGGACGCGGACGCGTTCGTCGTCGTCACTTCGGAGTACAACCACGGTTATCCGGCGTCGCTGAAGACGGCGTTCGACACCGCGAAGCACGAGTGGCGCGCGAAGCCCATCGCTTTCGTCTCCTACGGCGGCCTTTCCGGTGGCTTGCGTGCGGTGGAGCAGTTGCGGCAAGTGGTCGCCGAGATCCATATGGTGTCGGTTCGCGAGACGGTCAGTTTCCACCAGGCCAAGAAGCGGTTCGACGAGACAGGCGACACCCGCGACGGGGCGGCCATCGACGCCGCGGAACGAATGTTGCGTCAATTGGCCTGGTGGGCACGTACTTTGCGAGCAGCTCGGACGGCCGATCCGTACCCCGGTTAGCGCTATCGCGCTCGCTTACTGCGGTTGCATCGCGCGTCGGCCGCGCGGCTGACCGATGTAGGTCGCCTCGCTCGGGATGGACACCAGCGTCAGGTCGACCTGTGCCGTGCCGGTGCGCAGCACCACGTGGTTGCCGATCGCGCCGGGCTGGTGGATGGCCAGGTCGGGGCGGGCGGCGGGCCAGCCCATCGGATCGCCCGTGACGTAGATGGTGGTGACGCCCGCGTGCGGGGCAGGCGCGAGCACCCCGTCCACCACCGTGGCGGTGAATCCCGCGTCGGACTGGTGGGTTTCGATCGCGATGGTCAGGCGCTCCGGATTGCCGATGGTGGTGACCAGGTTCTCCCAGGCCCGTGCTCGGTCGGTGCGGATGAGGATCCGTTCGCCGACCGCGAGCGCCCGGAAAACCAGCTGCTGCGCCAGGTACAGCTCGCCGGCGACATACACCGTGGAGATGCCCGCGCCGACGATGCGAGCCGCCACGCCGTTGCCTTCGTCATCGGAACCGATCAGCTGGCCGCAGCCGGAGGAGGGCAGGTGCAGATCGTCGACGATGTCGATCAGGTGCTCGATCATCGGAATGGTGTCGTCCACGCCGGGAACCGCGAGCGGCAGGTGGGCCAGCAGCCCGTCGCGGTGGCGTCCGTTCATCGAGATCATGCCCGGCAGCTCGGAGCGTTCGGGCAGTTCCCGTGCGGTCAGCCGCCAGGCGGCGCCGATGCTCACCGAGTCGGCGGAACTGCCGGGGCGCAACCGAACCGCCACCGTCGTGCCGCGTGATGGGGCCACCCAAAGCTGGGCGAGCAGGTCCGATTCGAGTCGCTTGGGATCCAAGGCGTTGCCGATGTTCACGCTGTTGCCGATTTCCGCGTAGCGCCAGCTGTGTTCGAGCGTGCGCGGATCGTAGCCGCCGGTGATCTGCAGGACCGCCTTGCGGATCTCGGGCGCGGTGAGGATGCGCGCGTTGCAGTCGGCATCCTCGAGCGTGCGCATGATGCGCTGGGTGGCGATGGTGACCGCGCGCGACGCGCCTTCGGCTCCGCCGCCGCGCCGGTCGGTGGCCTCCGGGCAGGCCACCGCGTCGAAACCGATCGCCAGCCACACCGTGCGGTGCGCGGTGGCGGGCAGCGGGCCCAGCAGCGATTCGTAGATCTTGCCCGCGGGCGTGCCGGAACGGCTGCGATGTCCGTGGCTGATGATGTCGATGCCGCTGAGCAGGATGTCGTGCTGGTTCAAGCATTTCGCCAGCTCCGCCAGCGGAAGCAGGTGCGAGGCGTGCACCGTGGTGCGGGCGATCCTGGTCAGCCCGCCGGGGGGAGGCAGTACCTCGACCACCGTCACCACGCGGCTGCCGTCCCAATACAGGCCGAGCGAGCGACCATCGGCGCCGCGGAAATCGACGGTGTCGCCGAGTTCGTAGTCCCGGTGCGTGAGATAGCGCCACCAGGTCGCGATCCAGTCCAGCACAGTGCGTCCGGCGACCGGAATCAGCGGAATGAGCGCGACGACCACCGCCACGCCGAGCGTGGGAAGCCCCGGCAAACCGGCGAACAGTGCGACGACCGCGGCGATCAGCCCGATGATCTGGGCGATCAGCAGGTTCCGCATCGAGACGCGCCCGAAAAGCGGTCGTGGTCCCGCACCGGCCGGTTCCGCCATCGTCGTCCCCCAAGTACCCGATATCGGCCGGTTCGCCGCGGCCGAGCTGAACAACAGTCCCCGGGAACTGTACTGTGTTCGGCGAACGCGAGCACTGTTCGGGGGAGGAATAATGGCTTCGAAACCCACCACTCGCTGGCAGGTCAGCGGTTACCGCTTTCTGGTCCGGCGGATGGAGCACGCCTTGGTGCGCAGGGATGTGCGAATGCTGCACGACCCCATGCGTTCCCAGTCCCGCGCGTACGCGGCCGGTCTGATCCTGGCGTGTGTCGCACTGGCCGGATGCGGCGTGCTCGCGTTGCTGCGCCCGCAGGGCAAAGTCGGCGATGACAACAAGATCCTGATCGGCAAGGATTCCGGTGCCGTCTACGCGGTGATCGATAACGTGGTGCACCCGTCTCTCAACCTCGCCTCGGCCCGCCTGGCCGTGGGTGAGGCCGCCAAGCCCGCGACCGTGAAGGAGTCCGAACTCGGGAAGAAGCCGCGCGGCCAATTGATCGGCATCCCAGGTGCTCCCAGCTCGCTGCCCTTCGACAAGGAGGGGAAGGGGCGCGCGTGGTCGGTGTGCGACACCCTGCAGCTCGACGGCACCAACAAGGCAACCACTTCGGTGCTCATCGGGGACCTGGAACTCGGCGCCAAGGCTTCCGCAATGGAGTCGGGTAACGCTCTGCTCGTCAAGGGCAAGGACGCCACCTACCTCGTTTACGACAACAAGCGCGCCCGCGTCGACATGAACAACAACGCGGTGACCGAGGCGCTGGGCATTCGCAATGTGGCACCGCGGCCGATCAGCGAAGGCTTGCTCAATGCGATACCCGAGGTGCAGCGAATCGAAGTGCCGCACATCGACGATCGAGGCGCGCAGCCGACATACACCATCGGTGATCATCGGATCGGCGAGGTGGTGCAAGATGCCGCGACGAAGCAGTATTTCGTGGTGCTGCACGACGGCAGGCAGGAAATCTCGCAGCTGACCGCCAACATCATTCTCAACTCCGACCCGGCGGCGGGCCGCAATCCGACGATCGTCCCGTACGAGAAGACCTATTCGCCCATATCGACGACGCTGCCGGTGAAGGACTATCCGGCCACCGCGCCCGCGCTCGTGCAGATCAGGGATCGGCCGGTCAGCTGTCTGTCGTGGAAGCCGATCGCTGCCGCGGAGGGCGGTGGTGGCAATCATGCCGAGCTTTCGCTGATCACCGGCGTGAGTCTGCCGATGCGGGAGGACGCTCGCCTGGTGCCGCTGGCCCAAGCCGACGGTGACGGCCCCAACGTGGACTCGGTCTACTTCAAGCCAGGTTCCGGCGCCTTCGTTCAGGGCACCGGCATCGAGCCGGACAGTCAGCGCAAGGACAGCATGTTCTACGTCGCCGATACCGGCGTCCGCTACGGCATCAAGGATGCGGAGGCGGTCAAAGCGCTCGGCATGAGTTCGGATTCCGGCGTGCGGCAACCCGAACCGGCGCCATGGCCCATCGTCGGCCTGCTTGCCTCCGGGCCGACTCTCAGCCGTCAGGACGCGATGGTGGCTCACGACGGCGTCGCGCCGGACGCCAATCCGGCGAAAGCTCTTGTGAAGAACCAGAATTGAGTTCCGCCCACCCGTATCAGCTGTTGGTGGCGCTTCCGGTAACCACAGATCCGGCGAGGGGGAGTCTCACCGTAGGTACCCCGATGCTCTCCCGCGCGTGTGGGCTGGCTGGGGCCCGCGTGGCTGCGTTGGCTGAACTGGACCGCTAGCGGAAAAAGTTTGAAGATCGATGGAACCGATCTGCGATTGGGCGCGTCTATAGACAGTGACAGGCAAGATGTGGGATGGGGTTGCTGTGAGTGACACGAGCGCTATCGGTTTCGGCTCGCGCAATCTGCAGGCGCACGCACGTGCGGTCTCCGACAGGCGTCGGCACCGAATTCCGCATCAAGAGCCTGAGAGCGGAGGTTTGCACCCCCGACTCGAAACCGCATGAAATGCGGGTTGGCATCGCGCACGGAGTGCGATGTCGTTGCGTTCCACAATCAGGAGGGGAAGTCACATGCCATACACTCGCCAGTCGATCGCTGCAGGCGCAATTTTGCTCGCCGCCTTCGGTGCAGGTGCTGTCGGGTGCATCGCCTATGGCGGCAGCGTCTCCGGTTTCTGTGGCTATCAAGGAAGCGCCGTCAGCGGCTCAGCTGTCTCGTGAAGAGCAAGAGGCGATTGATAACAAGAACGCGGGTCGTCCCTACGACCAGGCGGCGTACAACCGTGCAATGCAGAAGATCAAGCAGGCCGAAAAGTACAACGGGGACAGGAATAAGCAGAAGTGCAACCGTCGATAGCCCGAGATCTAAAGGAGAACGCCATGGCGGGCATGCAATATCAAATAAACTATTTCTCGCAGTCCAACCCGGCCGGTCAAGGCCAAGAAGACGTTGCGAAATTGCTTCGTACGGTCGCAGCTTCGATCGAGGAACTCGGAGACGTCTCCATCCAGGATCTTGTCCTGCACAACGAGATCACTTCCGATGGCGTATGGCCCTCGATCACCGTCTACTATAGCGGCGCGTAGGTCAGGATTCGCATTCCGTAAGTATCTATGGATCCATATGGGTCACTTGTGTTTAAGCTGATCTGTACGAAAATTAAGGAATAAGATGAATATCAGGCGTATGGTCGGTGTTTGCGTAATGGCGGTCTTGAGCGCTGGCTGGACCGGAATGGCAGGTGCTGCCAACGCGGACCCCGTCACGGCTGACGGCATGTCCAAGTCGCACTGCGAGCAGGTCAAGGACGAGTTGAGCCGCAATGATCCCGAGAATAAGGCCGAGCGACGGCGTAAGAATGAGGAGCCGATGTCGACATCTCCATCGTGGGCGCCCTTCTACAGCTGTAAGCAGGGGCGGAACGGGTACTATGTCGACAAAATATATGTCGGCTGAGAAAGTTTCGGGCACCGCAATCTCTGCAGCCTTGGTCTTCGCGCCCGGCGTCACCTACGACTGCCAGCCGCAGTAGGAGGTGTTCTGACAATTGTGGCCCCGTCGAACGACGGGGCCACAACAACCGTTCCGTCATGTGGTTCCGAGTCTTTCTCAGTTGTCCTCACGGACCCCGAATCTGCGGCGGATCGGGAACGAGGCGAGTAGGCCCAAGATCAGCAATGTCGCGACGCTGCCGCTGCCGATCAGCGCCACATCCCGGGCGCGATTGTCCGGTGGTGGGGCCGGTGACGGGACCGGCAACCGCACGCTCAGGGCATCGGCCGGTCGTTTCGGCGGAAGAGTTCGAGGGATTTCGGCGGTGAGGGCGGCTATCGGATCTATCGCGCCGTAGCCGACGGAGGGATTCCAGCCTTCACCTGGCGCGTGCGCCGTCGCCTCGATGCGTTTGATCACGTCGAGGGCTCTGAGCTCGGGGAAACGAGCGCGGACCAGGGCGACAACTCCGGAAACATACGGCGCGGCGAAGCTCGTCCCCTTGAGTGGAGAGAGACTCTGGTTGACGTATTTTCCTGTTATCGTGCCGGTTCCGCGCGGATCCAGCGAGACGATGTCCTCACCCGGTGCGGCCACGCCGACCCAGGGACCTGGAACGGTGAAACTCGACGGTAGGCCGTTCTGGTCGATCGATCCAACGGACAGGACGTAATCGTCGTAGCGCGCGGGCGTGACGTTGGTGGTTACGTTGTTCCACGGATCACCGGTTGGATTCAGCGGATCGATCCCGGGATTGCTCGCCTTGCAGTTGTCATCGGTATTGCCCGCCGCGGCCACCACGACGGCGTCCATTTCAAGGGTCGCGTACCGCACAGCTGCGCCGACCGCGCCGTCGCTGAAGCTCACGCCACTGGGCATGCAGGATACGAGCGAAATATTGATGACCGAAGCGTGCCGGTCGGCGGCGCGTCGGATCGCGGCGGCGAGTGCATTGACGTTGCCGTATCCCTTGGGCGGATCTTCCGGCTTTCTATCCTGCCGGTTCGCGTAGTCGTACAGCGCGCTGGTCTGGCGAATCGACAGGATCCGCGCTTCAGGTGCCACACCCGAGAATCCCTGTCCCGCCTGTGGCTTCGCGGCGATGATGCCGGCGACGACGGTGCCATGCGCATCGCAGTCCTCGCTGACCCCGTCGCCGCCGTCGGCCACGAAGTCACCGCCCGCCTCCAGATCGGGCAGGCGGGGATGACGAGCGACGCCGGTGTCGATCACCGCGACGAGCTGGCCTTCGCCTCGGGAGAACTCCCATGCGTGCGCCAGGTCGAGCGAGCGCTGTGGAGCGGGAGGGGTGGGACCCTCGCCGCCCTGCTGGGTTGAATAGCAGGGCGTGTTGCCCGGGCGCTCGGTCTTGTCCGGCGGCCGTGCTGGATCCCCGGCGGGCAATTGGCCGGGATCCACCGGCGGCGGACGGTCGGCGTAGGCGATGCCCTGGCTAGCACCCACTCCGCACGACATGCTCAAAGAGAGCACCGCTGCGGCCGCACCGGTGCGCAGTGCCCGGTTCACAGCCCGCGGACGATGGCGTAGAGGTCCGCCACCCAGAAGACCAATGGCAAGACCGTGGCGACGAATGTGTACTCGAGCAGTTCGACGCCGCGGCGCATCGGTGGGGTGGCCGACTGGTTCGGGATGATGATGCCGAGGATCAGCGCCGCGATCAGGACCACCATCGCCGCGCCGAACACGGCCAGCGGCTGGTGCATCGCGAAACCGGCGCCGACCAACATGATCAGCACGATGCCCGCGCCACCGGAGATGAGAACGACGGCCTGTTCCGCGCCCGCGTAGGTGCGGCTGCGGAACATCAGCACCACGGCGCAGACCAGGGCGAGCGCGATGCCCGGCCAGTACGGGTCGTCGGACGCCGGGTCGGTGGCGCCGAGCGCGCCGACGACGGTGACCAGCGTGGTCGCCGCCACCAGGCCCGCGAGGTACATGCGGGCGCGTTCCGACTTCACCCGCAGCACCTCCATGGTCGGCAGCGCGCGGTGATCGTCCGGGTCGTCCTCGGTCGGATCGATGGGTGTGCCCGGCGAAGGCACCGGTGGCAGTGGCAATTTCGCCAGCAGCATGGAGACTCGCGGGGCCAGAGACAGGCCGCCGAGCCCGAGCGCCGCCGCGCCGGCGCCGATCGCCCGCTCCGGCTGGTCGGTGAGCAGGCCGACCAGCGCCGCGGGCACCGCGTAGGTGGCGAGCGCGGTCCCGCCGATGAACAACGCGAGCCCGACGCCGGTGACCCGCCACGCCAGAATCGCCGTCGCCCCGGC
Organism: Nocardia sp. NPDC004168; assembly: GCF_040610355.1. Lineage (NCBI taxonomy): Bacteria > Bacillati > Actinomycetota > Actinomycetes > Mycobacteriales > Nocardiaceae > Nocardia > Nocardia sp. NPDC004168. Next base: position 193,143 of record NZ_JBEXME010000009.1, read on the forward strand.
CAGGACCGATCCGAGCAGGATGTGCGCCCAGCCGTAATCGTCCGGCACGTAGAGCATTCCCGCGCTGAACGCCGCGGGCAGCGCGCAGCCGCCGAGCACAAGCGCGGTGCCGTTGTCGCCGTACATCCTGCTCAGCACCATCGCGGTGACGACGAGCAGGATCGCGACCACCAGCGCGATCGAACCGCCGACCCCGATCGGCAGCGAGCCGGGGGACAGCAGCAGCCCGAGACAGCCGACGATCATGGTGAGCGCCGCGAGCACCGAGCCGGTGATCCGCGCGACCCGAGGGGTCCAGCTGCGGTAATGGTCGGCGTCGGCGATCGCGACGTTGTACATGATGTCGTCGAACAGCGGTGTCGGCGCGGTGTGCGAAGCGCTCTCCAGCATCAGCAGTTCGCCGTCGCGGACGCCGTGCTCGCCGAGGCTGAGCGAGTTGGAGAACGGCGGATGGCCGATCCGGGCGAGCACCCACTCCGCGGGCTCGTAACGCTCGCCCTCGTTGTCGAAGTCGTTGGAGCGGCTGTGCTGGGCGACCATGTCGACCACGCTCGGAATCACCAGCGCGACCGGCACGTCGACCGGTATGGCCATGTCGACCTGAGTGTGCTTGGCCAGAATCGTCACCCGGGCGAGGTCGGGGGCGCGGACGATCCCGCGCGAGGATTCTTCGTCGATGTGGTCAAGTCGCGCGTGCGTCAAGCTTCCCCCAACTCGGTCTTCTACCTCGTGATTCCACGACTCGGCGGGCCGGGGGCGAGCTTGCGAACCCTCGGTCCGGGCAGCAGAATGCTGGTCGAACTGTACGACATGTCGGCTGTGACCTCTACACTGAGGCCGAATCACAGCTGGCCGAAGGGGGAATCTCGTCGATGAGCACTGTCCGCTTCCAGCGCCGTGCGCGCCGCGAGATGCCAAGGACGCCCGGCGGCGAGGTCACGCTGCAACCCCCGCCCGAAATCCCCCGGGTCACACCGGGAAACCTCGTCCTGAAACTCATGCCCGCCGTGATGGTGATCGGCATGGTCGGCATGATGGCCCTGATGTTCACCCAGGGCGGCGGCATCGCCTCCAACCCGATGAGCATGATGTTCCCGCTCATGATGGTGTTCTCGATGGTCGGCATGTTCGCGGGCCAGGGTGGGGGCAAGGGGCAGAAGGCCGCCGAGGCCAACGAGGATCGCAAGGACTATCTGCGCTACCTCGACCAGGTGCGCAAGGACGTCGACGAGACCGCCGCTCAGCAGCGCGCTTCCGTCGAATGGAGCCACCCGGAGCCGGAACTGGTCTGGATGCTCGCGGGCACCAGCCGCATGTGGGAACGCCGCGCGGGGGACAAGGACTTCTGCCACGCGCGCATCGGTCTCGGCGGCCAGCGCCTTGCCACCAGACTGGTCGCTCCTGAGACCGGTCCGGTCGAGGAGCTCGAGCCGATCGCCGCGGTCTCGCTGCGCCGCTTCGTGCGCGCCCATTCGACCGTGCCCGATCTGCCGACCGCCATCGCGGTCAAGGGCTTCGCCACCATCGCGCTGGACGGCGACCGCGGCCAGGCGCGCGACATGACCCGAGCGATGCTGGTGCAGCTGTGCATGTTCCAGGCTCCCGACCAGGTGCTCGTCGCGGTCGTCTGCGGGCCGGACACCGCGCCGGAGTGGGAGTGGACCAAGTGGCTCCCGCACACCCAGCACCCCGACGCGCAGGACGGCATCGGTACCCAGCGCATGTTCTACGGCTCGATCCGGGAGGCGATGGCGGGGTTGCATCCGTTGCTCGGCAACCGGGTCCGATACTCGCGCAACCAGCCCGCCAACGCGAACATGGTGCATATCGTCATCGTGGTCGACGGCGGTCTGCTCGAGGCCGAGGACGATCAGTTGCGCGAATCCGGCTACGAGGGCGTCACCATCATCGACCTGTGCGGCTACGCGCCGCGTCTGGCGGTGTCGCGCGGCATCAAGATGATCGTCGAGAACGGCGAGTGCGTCGGCCGCGGCGCGACCGGCAATCAGGAGCGGTTCGCGCTGATCGACCGAATCAGCCCCGAGCAGGCGCAGCAGGTGGCGCGCAGGCTGGCCCCGTACCGTGCCGCCACCCAGCGCAGCAGCGACGTGGAAACCGATGACGCCGACGTGATCTCGACGTGGGCGCAGCTGATGGGCCTCGGTGACATCGGCACTTTCAACCCGGAGCACGCGTGGCGGCCGCGCTACGGACGGGAACGCCTGCGCGTCCCGTTCGGTGTGGGCGCCGATGGCCTTCCGGTGGAACTGGACATCAAGGAGGCCGCCGAGAACGGCATGGGCCCGCACGGCCTGTGCATCGGCGCCACCGGCTCCGGTAAGTCGGAGTTCCTGCGCACCCTCGTGCTCAGCTTGCTGGCCACGCACTCGCCCGACCAGTTGAACCTGGTGCTGGTCGACTTCAAAGGCGGCGCGACGTTCCTCGGTTTGGAGGGCGTTCCGCACGTCGCCGCCGTCATCACCAACTTGGAGGAAGAGGCCGATCTCGTCGACCGCATGAAGGACGCCCTGGCCGGTGAGATGAACCGCCGCCAGGAAGTGCTGCGCGCGGCGGGCAACTTCGCCAACGTCTTGGAGTACGAGAAGGCCAGGGCCGCGGGCGCCGACCTTGACCCGCTGCCCGCACTGTTCGTGGTGCTCGACGAGTTCTCCGAACTGCTCACTCAGCACCCGGATTTCGCGGAGTTGTTCGTCATGATCGGCCGCCTCGGCCGCTCGCTGCACGTGCATCTGCTGCTCGCCTCGCAGCGACTGGAGGAAGGCAAGCTCAAGGGCCTGGAGTCCCACCTGTCCTATCGGATCGGCCTGAAAACGTTCTCCGCCAACGAATCTCGTCAGGTGCTCGGTGTGCCGGACGCCTACAACCTGCCGAACAATCCCGGTGGCGGCTACCTGAAGGCCGACTCCGGAGAGATCCAGCGTTTCCAGGCTTCCTATGTCTCCGGCGCGTATGTCGGCGGTGGCTCGCAGCGTGACATGACCGTTGCCACGCAGTCCGGTGAAATCGATGTCAGGGCGCGCGCGTTCACCGCTACCCATGTCGACTTCCGGGCGGCGGACCGCGTTCCGCTGCCGCCCGAACCGAGCCTGGAACCGGAACAGGACGAGGACGGCGAGCAGCTGTCCAACCTGAACATGCTGGTCGCGCGGATCCGCGGCCACGGCCGCCCGGCGCACGAGATCTGGCTGCCGCCGCTGGACGAGGCGCCGACGCTCGACCAGCTCGTCCCGCGCTCCGTTCTCACCGGCGAATACTCCCCGGTGTCCACGCTGCGTGCCCCGATCGGCATCGTCGACCGCCCGTACGACCAGCGTCGCGACCCGATGGTCATCGACCTGTCCGGCGCCCGCGGCAATGTCGCCATCGTCGGTGGCCCGCAGTCCGGCAAGTCGACGGCGCTGCGCACACTCATCATGGCGATGTCGTTGACGCACACCGCCGAACAGGTGCAGTTCTACTGCCTCGACTTCGGTGGCGGCACCCTGGCTAGCCTGCAAGGGCTGCCGCACGTCGGCTCGGTGGCCAGCCGGTTGGACGAGGACCAGGTCCGCCGCACCATCGCGGAGATGACCACCATCGTCCGGCAGCGCGAGGCGCGCTTCCGCCAGCTCGGCATCGAATCGATGACCGATTTCCGCAGGCTGCGCGCGATGGACCCGGCCGCCAGCCCGGGCGCCGCGGGCGCGCACGAGGATCCGTTCGGCGACGTCTTCCTGGTGATCGACGGTTTCAGCTCGATCCGCCAGGACTTCGAGATGCTCGAGCAGACCATCATGAACCTCGCCGTGCAGGGTCTGTCCTACGGTGTGCACGTGGTCATCGCGCTGAACCGCTGGGCGGAGGCGCGGCCCGCGCTCAAGGATCAGATCGGCACCAGGATCGAGTTGCGCCTCGGTGATCCGATGGACTCCGATCTGGGCCGCAAGTTCGCCTCACTGGTTCCCCAGGGGCGACCGGGCCGCGGTATGACCCCGGAGTGCCTGCACATGCTGACCGGCTTGCCCCGCATCGACGGCAGCTCCGACCCGACCGACCTGACCCAGGCCGTCGCGGACGCGGTCGCCGCCATCGCCAGGCTGACGCCGGGCCGGCACGCGCCGCAGGTCCGCATGCTGCCCGAACAGCTCCCGCGCGAGCAGCTGCTGTATCTGGCGGGCGATTGGCCCGCGCAGGTCGACCCGAATGCGAAGTGCCTGCGAATCCCGTTCGGCATCAATGAGTCCGAGCTCGCGCCGGTCTACATCGACTTCGTGGAGAGCCCACACTTCATCATCATCGGCGACACCGAATCGGGAAAGACGACGCTGCTGCGCTCGCTGATCGAGGGCATCGCCGCGTCGAACACCCCCGATCAGGCTCGCTTCATCATCGGCGACTACCGCCGCGGCATGCTCGGACTGGTTCCGGAGGGCTATCTCGCGGGCTATGGTTCCACGGCGCCGCAGTTCACCCAGAACATGAACGACCTGGCCGCGTATGTCGGCAAGCGCACGCCGGGCTCGGACGTCACGCCGCAGCAGTTGCGGGATCGTTCGTGGTGGAGCGGACCGGAGTTGTACGTCATCATCGACGATTACGATCTGGTCGCCACCTCCGCGGGCAACCCGGTCCAGGCGCTGCTCGAACATCTGCCACACGCCCGAGACCTCGGCTTCCACGTGATCATCGCCCGGCGCTCGGGTGGTGCGAGCAGGGCGATGTTCGAGGCGACGTTGGCTCGAATGCGTGATCTGGGCTCGGCGGGCCTGATCCTGAGCTGCAGCAAGGACGAGGGCGTCCTGATGGGCACCAAGCGACCGAGCCCGATGCCGCCGGGCCGAGGCACCTACGTCACCCGTAATGTCGAGGGCCTGGTCCAGACGGCGTGGATGCCGTTGCCCTGATGTCCGAGGTCGAGCTCGTCGTCACCGAGGCGCGTATCTGGGCGCGTGGCGCCGACACGCACTGGGACGCGCCGCCGTCGGTGGTCCTGGGCAGCAATGGCTTCGACCTCGTCGTGGGGCAATCGCTGAGCCCGCCTACCCACGTCGGTTCGGTGGTGCAATTCGTGCCCGCCGATGCCATAGCTTTGCCACCCCGCACACCCTCGGTGGTGGACGCGATGAGCGCCGTTTTCGCGAGTGCGCTCGAGCATCTTCGTGTCGATACTCCGTGTGCCCGGATGACGTTGGTCTGCCCGACCGAATGGGGCGCGGCCCGTCGTGGCGTGCTCGCTCAGGCGGCGCGCCGTGTGGCCTCGGATGTCGTGTTCGAGGACATCGCGGTCCGTTCGGTCGCGTCGGACGAGGGCACCAGCCACAGTCGGCGAACGCTGGTACTGGAGTTCGGCACGCTGGCCACCACGGCGTCGGCGGTCATCCGAAGCCATCGCGGCGTGCATATCGAATCCTGTGAGCACGAGCCGACACTCGCGTTGGCCGAGATCGAGAGCGGATCCGCGGGCTTCGCCGCTCTGTGCAACCTGATCACTCGGTTGCTCGACAGCGGCCCGATCGACCTCGTGCAAGTGGCGGCTCTCAGTGATACCAGAAAACAGGACTTGCTCCGTGAGGCGATCCAGCAGTCCATAGGTGCCGATGTCGAGCTGCGTGCGGTCGCCGGTCCCGATCTCGTCCGGGGGCGGCGGACCGAGGCACGCGAAGTCCACGCCGCGCAGACACAGTGGATGCGACCGCTTCGCGAGCGTGCCGCGACACGACAGCCTCGATATGGCGCCGCGCGTATCGCGATCGCCGCGATCGCGGCCGTGGTGGTCGTCGCGTTGACGATTGTCGGTGCGGTTGTCTTGTCCGGTCGCCGCGGCGAAGAGACGGTAGCGGCGCCCAGCATGGAAGCGGCGTCGCCGACCGCCGCACCGCCGCCGGTCGGCCCGCCGGCCGAGGCGGCACCGGAGGCCTTCGGCCGAATCCGATTCCGTGTCCCGCCCGGCTGGCGTATTGCCCAGTCGCCTGACACGGGGCGCGCTCGTGTCGATTTGGTACCCGATGATGCTGCGCGGCAACGAATTACGGTAATGCAGGCGCCGCTGACGGCGTCCTCCAGTTACGCGCAGGTCGCGGCGAAGCTGGAAGCGCAGATCGCGCAGCGTCCGCCAGGGGTGCTGACCGACTTGCAGCAGGATGTGATGTTCGGTGGCCGTTCCGGCTTGGCCTACCTGGAACATCCCGGAGACGGATCAACCGTTCGCTGGCATGTTCTGTTGGAGTTCGGAATTCAGCTGAGTATCGGTTGCCAGTACGCAGGAGACGAATGGGGGCAATTGGAAGCCCCGTGCTCGCATTTCGGGGATACGGTCCGCGTCGTACCGTGAGGGGCGCGGGCACGCATACCTAGCCGACTCCACTGCGGCGCAAAGCGATTCGAGCCCCCGGCGCCGAAGTACCGGGGGCTCGAATCAGCCGAGACGGGATCTCAGAAGAGGCCCGCCAGCGCGGTGTCGGTACCCTGCAGGTCCGAGTTGCCACTGCTGACCAACTTGCCCGCGCTTTCCAGCGTGGTGTTCAGCTGGGTGACCTGCGTGTTCCACTGGGCCTGCAGCGACGCGAACGCGTCGTTCGCGTCACCCTTCCAGTAGTTGGTCACGAAGTCGGTGACCTGCTTGTGGAAATCTTCGAGCATGGTCATGACGCTGCGCGCTTCGGACACGATGGCCTGGGCGCCCGCCTCGACCTCGCCGAAGTTCGAAGCAATCCGACCGGGATCGTTCGCTACCATGGGGAGCTCCTTGTTGTCTGTGGTTCGGCTATCGGATCAGGGAAGGTCCAGGCTGGAGGCCTGCGCGGCCACCTGCTGGGCGAACTGCTGGTCCTGATCGGCGAACTTCCGTCCGGCGTGGGCGAGCTTGTCCGACGTCTGGTCCAGCTGGTCGTTCAGCTTCCGCGCCTGGGCGAAGTAGCTGTCCATGAACGTGTCGAACGCCTGACGAGCCGCACCGCTCCAGGTGGCGGTGGTCTGATCCGACTTGCTGTTCAGTGCGGTGATCGCGGTTTGCAGATCCTGGTGCCGCTGCCGGCAGTTGTCCACAAACTTCGAGATCGCCTCTTCGCTCGCTTCGAGCTGTCCTGCCATTTCGGCTCCTTTCGGTTCCCGTCTCGGCCAACGGCGGAAGCCTCAGTTGGCCTGTACATCTGATTGGACGCGGTGCGGGTCTGATCGGTTCCATCCGACTCGAGAAAGTTCGGCATCGCCCCACGGGATCAGGGCCCTGCGCCCCTCAGCCCGGCTCGTCCGTAGATTTCGGCGGCCGCGCACGGGCCTGCTCGGAAGACCACGATGCGATCCGGGTCTGCATGACTTGTAACGCCAGCGCTCGGCTCCCCTCCTTCCCCCTGCTCGCTGCTGTAATGATCGGCGAGTGGGCTGGCTGCGGTACACCTTACCGAACGCCTAAGTCCGCCGCTACCAGCAGAATGACGAAATCCGGTGGTCGCGCGAACCGAAAACCTCACGAAGGCTTGGATTCAGCGGACGCGACCGAATCACTTCACGCGATTGCGCAGCACCGGCACCAGACGGTCGAGCAACGTCTGCTGGGACGACTCGCTCCAGTCGCGGACCGCGGCGACGGCCGCGGGATCGTCCAGCGGAATCACCGTGGCACGGGTGCCCGCCACTTGGTACGGAAGGCCGAGCAGGCCACCGCCGCCGGCCTTTTCGTCGCTGCGCACGGCCAGCACGTAGCCGTCCGCCGCTACTTCCAGCCGGTTGGTTCCGGTCAGTTCGCGAGGCGATGCCTCGTCGCCCGCGCGCCGGTAGTTGAGGTTGTAGACGAATCCGAGATTTTGCAGGAACTCGGTTTGTGGGGTGCCGCCGAGGTAGATCGAGACCTGCGAGCCGCGCGGCACGTCGACCATCGTGATCGTCTTGCCCCGGAATACCGGGTTGTCCGCTCGCGCCCGGTCCAGCGGCGACAGCGCTGCCGTGCTGCTCGGCGTGGCGACAGCGGGATCGGGTGCTTGCCCCTCGCGATTAGACGTCCAAATGCCGATCCCCGCGGCGAGTGCGACGGCCACTACGCCCGCGGCCGCCGCGAGCAGCCAGTTCTTGCGTGCGGGTCGTGCGGCGCTCCCTTGACCGGAGATGGCCACTCGGGGGTCGGTCCCAGGCCGCGGATCGAATACCTGGATGGGATAGGTCGGGGAGGTGTTGGTGGCGACGGGGTTGTAGCCGGGAATGAGGGCGCTCGCCGCCGCATCGGTGAATTCGCGGCAGCTGTTGAATCTTTCGGCCGGGTTCTTCGCCATGGCGCGGGCGAAAACGTGGTCGATGGCGGGCGGCAGGCCGGGGTTGACGGCGGTGGCCAGCGGCGGGGGCTCGTGAAGATGCCCCATCATCACCAGCGCGGGTTGGGTTCCCGGGTAAGGGTTGCGCGCGGTGAGCAATTTGAAGAACGAGCACGCGAGGCTGTAGACGTCGGCGCGGTGGTCGAGCGGGCTGCCGGTGAGCTGCTCGGGCGGGGCGTAGGCGATGGTCGCGACGAAACTACCGGTCTGCGTGAGTTCGGTGGTGTCGTCATTGGCTTTCGCCACGCCGAAATCGGTGAGCAGCACGCGCTCTTCCTCGCCGTCGGCAGGTGCGGACAGCAGGAAATTCGCCGGTTTCACATCGCGATGCAGCAAGCCCTTGCGGTGCGCGTAGTCGAGTCCTTTGCCGACTTCGGTCGTGATACGCAGTGCGCGAAGCGGATTCATCGCATGCGGGTCGCGGGCCAGTTCGGCGGCGGCATCGGTGCCGTCCACGTATTGCATGGCGATCCACAACTGGCCGTGTTCTTCACCGCGGTTGTAGACCGAGACGATGTTCGGATGATCCAGTCCGGCGGCGAGATTGGCTTCACGCTCGAAGCGGGTACGGAACTCGTAGTCGCGGCTGAGTTCGCCGCCGAGCACCTTCAGCGCGTCGGTCCTGGGCAGGCTGGGATGTTTGGCCAGATACACCGTGCCCATGCCGCCCGCGCCGAGCACCCGCATGATGCGGTACCCGCCGACAATGGTCCCGGGGCTAATCGCCATGTGCACGATCTCCTGACTCCACGCGGGCCGCTGGCGTTCGCCACGCAGCATACTCGACCGAATTCGCGACGAAAGTGCCGCATTATCGGCTGTTCGCGAAAACGGAATACTGTGCGGCAGCGCGCTGTTGCGCGTCCAGCAGTTGATTCGCCGCGACGAATCCGACGTATTCCTTATACGCGACGACGCAGGTGAATCGCCTGTCGTCGAAAAGTCCGCTCCGGTTCTCCACGCACGCCGAATCGGGCAGGTGCTGCGGGGGATCGGCCGGACCCGCAACCACTGTGGGGGTGATGCGTTCCGCGGCGATCCGCCGGGCCGTTTCCTGGTTCGGCGTGCGGATCACCAATGTGTCTCCGGAGACGGCGAATTTCTCGGCCCCCATCGCCGTGAAACGTTGTTTCGCGTAATCGAGGTCTTCGGCGTATTGCATGATGCCGCGCAGGCCGAACAAGGCGTGCGAATCGTCGTAGCTGGGCGATTGGACGCCAGCCGGATTCAGGGTGCGGCTCAGCAGATGATCGGGATCCCAAGGCAACCGCAGCATCTCCTCCTCGGTCAGCGGAGCCAGCTGATCGAGCAGCGGAAGCTGAACGTCGTACGCCTTTTCCGCGAGAGTGACGAGGGCGTTGCGGTCGGGAGCGTTGGCCGAGACGAGGAACGCCACCACGTAGGAGCCGTGCGCGAGCATCGCGCGCAGGAAGGGCGAGCCGGGACGCCAGTGCGCTCGCGCCTGCGGCTGGCGCGGCAGCGTGACCGGCTCGTTCTGGTCGCGGTAGGCGCCGAGATCGGCGTCGTAGAACTCGTTCGCGGCCTGACGGGCGCGGTCCGGGTCGGGAAACTGCATGACGATCGTGCCGATCGTGGTGGAATTGGGCCGGGGCTTGGTCGGCCACCCGGAGGCGATCAGGCTGACATTCTGATCCGATCCGTTGGTGTGGAACCCGTACATCATGCGGTTGCGTTCCGCGATCGGTCGCATGTCCTCCTGGCGACCGAGTTCCCCGGGCAGCGTTCCCTTGCTGATACTCGACGGCGTCCAGCTGTACTTCATCCTGGGATCGATGTCGTAGGCCGAGGCGACGTGATCGGCCAGCCGCATGGCGGCGACCTTTCCCATGTCGATGAACAGTGGTTGATAGTCGTCGTCGTGCGCGTTCGGCGGCTCGGTGGGGTAGTTGCCGGTGTCGAGACCGCGAATATCGATCTCACCCGGCCGCGCGGTTCCCGCGAGCGTCGAACCACAGCCGGTGACGATCGTGGCGGCCAGCGTGCACGCGAGAGCGACAGCGGCGGTGCGGAATCCTGTCATGCGGCATTCACCAACAATGCGTACTGGGCGGAGATGCGTTGCTGTGCGTCGAGCAGCTGATGCGACCAGGCGAACGCGGCGTAGCGGTCGTAGGACACCGAACAATAGAACCGGACGACGACCGTCTTGTTGCCGATGTACTCCTTGCACTGGGCAGCGGGAAGGCCCTTCGGTGACTCGGCTCCGCGGAATTTCTTCGTGAGTCCGCCGAGTTCCTCGCGTAGTCGTGCGGCCGAGTCGTCGTCGCGCGCGCGGAACAGATGGGTCCCGTCGGCGGCGTACCGATCCACTCCCGCCGCTTCGATGATCCGGCGGTCGTCGGCCGAATCGATGGTGAAGTGCAGCGCGCCGCGCTCGGTGTACGCGCCGGGCGGGTCGATCCAGGAGTCTTCCCTGGGACGCGGCAGCGCCCGGTTCAGCATGCCGTCGATATCGATCGGCAATGTCATCAGCTGGTCGACGGGCGTGGGCGTGAACCGGCCGATAGCCGGGACCACGGTGTCCAGGCTCTTCTCGACGAGGGCGAGCAGTTCGGCGAGGTCGACTTTCTCCAGGTAGACCTTCGCATAGTCGTAGACCCAGGTGTAGACGACGAATTTACCCGTGGCGAACCATGATCCGATCGACTGATCCGTGGGCTGCCAATGCGCGTGCGCGGCAGGGTACTTGGCGATCTGGACGGGCGCGTTGCGGTTGTTGGCCTCGAAGTCGACGCGTTCCAAGGCCGCCGCCGCGGCCGCCGCCTTCTGCTCGTCCGGGAAGATCATGACAGCGTTGACCAGGTCGGTGCCCCGGTTGTCCGGCGCATTGCCCGCGTTGCTGAAGAATCCCGCGACGAAATCCGGCGCCGCCTCGGCGAACCGGGAGACGTCCATGATCCGCCCGAGCGCGTTCTTCGGCTCGATGAACACCTTGGACAAGGACGGATTCTGGAAGACGAACCCGGGGTCGATGTCCGAGGGCGGCGGGAGGAAGTTCGCGAGCCGCTCCGCCTCGATCATGCGCGCCTGCTCGGGATTCTTCGCTGTTCCGTACGCGCGCGGCGTCGTCGCGTAATTGCCCACGTCGAGCTGCGCCAGATCGACGGGCTGCGCGGACTTGTCCGTTCCGGCCGCCGGGCCGCCGCACGCGCCGCCCCCGAGGGCTACGGCGCAGGCCAGCGCCAGGGCACCGGCGGTTCGGATCGGTCTCGACATCGCGCCGTGCTGCACTCTTCCCTCCCCTGACTGCGGTAGTTGCGCCGGATCCTACTTCGGCCCACCCGCGGCCGAGGATCGCGAAAGCGCTGGACGCCTACCGCCGTCGATCTCAGAAACTGTTCGCCAGCAGCGCGTACTCCGCGGCGACCTTCTGTCGCACGTCCGGTTCCTTATCACTGGTGACGACTCCGACGTACCGTTTGTACGCGACGTAACACCGGTATTTGTACTCCCGGTCCGGGTCGCCCTTGCTGTTGAGTTGCAGGCACTTGGCGCCGGGAACGTCCTTGGGAGCGCCCAGCGGGTCGTAGTGCGCGCCTTCGCTGTCCAACAGGCCGGTGACCAGTTTCTGGGCCGCGGCCGCGTCTCGGGTGCGAGCGACGTAACTGTCGTCGAGCAGGCCGATGTGGTCGACACCGGCTTCCTCGACCAGGCGCAGGTGTACCGACTCGTCATCGGCGCGGTGCACCGTGTGAAAGCCGCCGTAGACGGCGAAGGTCGCCGGATCCGGCACGCGGTTCTTGCGGTCGGCGACCGCGACGCGGGCGAGCAGGCCGTCGGGATCGGCCTTCAGGGTGTCGAGCTTGTTCACCGGGGTCGGGGTGAATTTGTCCAGCTGCGCGACCTGGGCGGCCAAGGTCTTGTCGACCCACTTCACCAGGTCGTCGCCATCCGCCGTCGGACGCTGGATGAACAAGGAGATGACGAATTCCTTGTACGCCATGAAGGTGCCGACGTTGGGAACGCCGGGCCGCCAGTGGATGTAGGAGTCGGGATACTTCGTGGACGACAGTTTGCGATTGTCCGGCGAAACGGCGATGTCGACGTCCTCGAGTTCACGGGCGGCGAGCTTCGCGGTGGCCTCGTCGGGGAAGCGGAACAACGCGTTCGTGACCGCGGTGGCCTGCGGCGCCGGATTGGACTGGCCGGCCGGATCGGGACGGTCGGCGCCGCTGGCGGCGTATCCCACGACCAGCTTGCGATTGTCGAAGACCGGCCTGGACACCTTGGCCACGAAGTCGAGTGCCTGATCGGCGTCCTTGACGACGGTGCTGCCGCGGCCGAATTTCAGCGCGGAGTCGATGCGCACGGTCGGAGCCACGGCGTCGGACATCCGCATGCCTTCCAGCAGCGCGCCTTTGCCCGCCGAATCCTGGTTGTACTCGTGCTTGTCGACGGGATAGGTGCCGACTTCCAGCTTGCGCACATCGATCTCACCCGCGGTCGGCGTGCCGTGCACACCCGCGCAACCGGCCAGCATCCCCGCCAGTGCCAGGCAAGACGCGGTGAGCGCGATCCGTTGCGTCCGAACCATCTCAGGCCCCTCGTTCCTCCCGTTGCTGACACTGAAGTTACCCGACGGACGCCGGGTAGGGGGACCGATGGTCGTCGTATTGCAATACCCTTGTCGGTGTGGCGACGACCTTGCACTGCAATCCCGGTGGAGGCCGATACCGGTGATGGATCGGCAGGTCGAGGTCGTCGTCGGCAGCCACGCCGTGGCCAGGGTCGCGGGCGCGGTCGTCGTCGTCGCGCACCGCAGGCCGGGCAGGCCCACCCCGGACTCGACCGCCGTCGTCGCTTTGGAATCACTGGCCGAACTGGTGCGCGACGCGACCGATCGGGAGCCGGGTGGCCCCGGCGCTCTGGTGGCCCGGCACGCGACGCGCTGGCTGATGAAACAGGCCGAGCAGATCAGCCCGGGCGAGCCGATCGACTTCGGTATTCTGTCCACCGCCGAGCACGGGGGCGTGGCGATCTTCTTGCACGGGGCGATCACCGCCGTGCTGGCCGGTGACGGCGTGCTCGAGCGATACCGCGGCAGCGACGCCGCCTTCACGGTGGATCGGGTCGCGGCGGTTCCGGCGCGGGCGGCGGCGCTGTTCGTCGACGACGCGAAGGGCCGCATCCCGGATCTGCCACCCGAGCGCGGCATCGGCAGGCTGGTCGAGGGCATCGCGCAGGCAGGTGGCGCGATCGTCTGGACGGATGGCTCCCGCACGGGCCTGCCGACGAACGGCGGAGAGTCCGGCTCCGCCGGCGCGCACCACCGCCCGGAGACGCATCCGGTGCCGACGGCGCGCGTCGAATACGAGCCGTCCGCCGAATCGCAACGGCAGGAGCCGCGACCGCCGCGATACCCGACGGCGCCGTCGACCGCGATGCTCGATGCCCAGACCGAGCAGACGCCGATCGACCCGCACCACGCGCCGACGCAACTGGGCGGCACCAATCCCGCGCCGCGGCCCGACCCGGAGCTGCAGCGCCGGCTCGAGGCGACCGCGAAGGCCACCGCGCTGACGGTCAAGGTGATGGGATTCAAATGCGCGCGAGCGCATCCCAGCGATCCTCGGGCGGCGTTCTGCACCGTCTGCGGTATGCCGGTCGACCAGACCCAAGCGCTGATCGAAGTGGTCCGCCCGCCGCTGGGCATGCTCATCCTCGACGACGGCATGACCTACATGCTCGCCGCGGACGCGGTGATCGGTCGCGATCCGGAGCGCTCGCCCGCCGCGGAGAGCGGGCTCGTCCCGCTGCGGGTCGACGACGCCTCCGGTGGCATGTCCAGGGCGCACGCCGAAATCCGGTTGGTGAACTGGGATGTGACGGTAGTGGACTGCGGCTCGACCAACGGAACCCGCACTCGCCTGCCGGGCTACCGCGACTGGGTGCGCCTGGCGCCGCGCCAGTCCATGGCGCTCATGCCGGGCACCGAGATCATGCTCGGCAACCGCGTGTTGCGCTTCGAACTGGCCGCGCCGCCGCCGTTCGGCCGCTGAGCCCGCGCTACGAATAGCGCGCGGCGCATACGCTTTCGCCGTTCAGGACACCGGCGCGAAAGGCCTCGACTCGTGAGAAACCACTCGGGACGGTCTTGCCCTGGGCGTCGCTCGCGGCCAGGCCATCGGTGAGCAGCCCCGAGACCGCCTCGTCCAGATCGCCTGCGGCGAGCTTGATATCGCCCTGATCCACCGGCCGCCCGGACTCGGCGAGTTTGCCGGTGACCACTCCGGACAGACAGGCCGCGCGCAGGCCGGTCTTGGCCCCGACCAGACTCTGACCACGGCTCTGCTGGACGGCCAAGGTGTATCGGGAGATGAACACGATGTAGCCGTTGTAGTCGCCGGTTACCTTGAGCGGCAGCGGGTCGTCCGCGCCGGACGTCGAGGTACCGCGCTCGGCGAGTCCGGGAATATCGGTGGCGATCGTGTTCGCGGCGGGGCAGTACGACACCGGTTCGGTCACGACGCCGTCGGGGCAATTGATCTTCGCCCGTGAGTAGTCGTATGTCGGCTCGTGGTCGATCGGCAGAATGGCTTCGAGTGCTTTGGTGAGTTCGACCAGGGTCTGTTTCGTGATGGGGTACTCGCCGCGCCCGTTGTCGTCGCTGAAGCTCTGCGGCAGATTGGCGCGGCGCTGGTCGATCTCGTCCTGGTCGATGCCCTTGCATGCCTTGGGACCGTCGGTGAAACCGATCTGCACGGCGGTGACCCGTTCGAAGGCGGAGCCGTGCACGCTCTCCGGATCGTCCGGGTCGGAGTCGCGGATGGCGACAGTGGCGGCGAGCACGGTGTTGAGGCCGTCGGAGGTGTTGATCGTGAAGTGCTTTGCCTTGCCCTCTGCCACGTGCCGCATGAACGCGCCCGCGAAGCAATCCGCCTGCTGCTCCTTGACGATCACCGGGTCCTTCGCGCCGACGATCTTGGCCATGGTCTGCACCGCGTGCCCGTACTCGTGCGCGAGCACCATCACCACCGACATCTTCCCGAAGGTCTCCTCCATGGTGGGAAGCAGCACCGACCGATCCCAGCCGATGGAATTGTCCAGGCGGCAGAAGGCGGCGTTCACCAAGCGATAGGTGCTCTCCTTACAGAACTCGACCGACTCGGGACGCCCGGCCTTCGCGCTCCAGGACAGCAGCTTCTCGACCGGCTTGAACTCGCCTTGGAACTCCTTGCCGAATTCGCCGCGCCAGTAGGTCTGGATGTCGTCGACGGCGTTGAGCGCCAGGGTGTCCACGGCGCCGCCGTCGCCGTTGGTCGCGGTCAGCGTGCTGTCCGGGACGCCGGTGCGGGGGCCGCTGGGGCCGCTCGTGGTGGGCAGCCCGGCAACCTTGAACGGATCGTCGTAGACGGAGACGGCCCGGCCGTCGACCACTCGAATACAGCCGCCGACCAGCACCAGAATGCTGAGCAGCGTCGCAACCAGCGCGGTCGCTCGGACTCTCGGCAAGGCTCCCCCTAGTCGGCCGCTAGATCGTTCACATCGGTCGCCGGATCGGGGCATTTGGCGCATCGGGGGCACCGCCGATGTCCGGGTGATGGAATAGTATCCGCTGCATGTCTTCACCGGGGGCGCAGACCATCACCGTGCGCCATGATGGAAACGAACGAGTATTCGATTCGAGCCAGCAGGTCACGATGGGCCGCGCGCCGGAGGTGACGCTTTTCGTCGACAGCCCGCTCGTCTCGCGAGTGCACGCGACGCTGGCCTGGCAGGGCAGTGCATGGGTGTTGACCGACAACAAGAGCACCAACGGGGTTTTCGTGGACGCGCGCAGGCTGACCCAGCCGGTGTCGATCGACCGCCCCACGCAGGTCCGGCTGGGTGACGCGATCAGCGGCCCGCTGTTGCACCTGCTGCCCGCGAACCCGCAACCCCCGCAACGTCCTTCCGTGCGCCCGCCGCAACCGGCTCCGATGCCGCAGCCGGGACCGCCGCCGCACGGGGTCCGGCGGCCCGTGCAGCAGTTCCAGCATCCGCACTATCCGCCGCCCCAGGACGCACCGGCGCCCGCGGTGAACATCAACATGACGACCAGGGCGGACACCTCGAACATGCCGCCGGTCCGGGCCAGGGCGAGCACCGCGCCCATCGCCCGCGCCGACCGGATCCCGCAGACCGGCCTGAGCATCGGCCGCACCACCGACAACCAGATCGTCGTCAACGATCCGCTGGCCTCGCGCAAGCACGCCCGCCTGGTTGCCTCCGCCGAGGGGCTGGCCATCGAGGACCTCGGCTCGGCGAACGGCACGTTCGTCAACGGGCACCGCCAGCAACGGGCGGTGCTGCGCGAGCGGGACATCATCACCATCGGCAACGTCGACTTCGTCGTCCAGCAGGGCACACTGGTGCACCGGCAGAAGCCGGTCGCCGAGCAGGGCCTCGCGGTGCACGGGGTCGGCTTCACCGTCGAGGGCAACAAGCAACTGCTCGTCGACGTGAACATGTCGGCCAGCCGCGGCACCCTGACCGCGCTGATCGGCCCGTCCGGAGCGGGCAAATCCACGCTGTCGCGCCTGATCGCGGGCACCACCCGGCCTTCGGGCGGCGTGGTCACCTTCGAAGGCCGCAACCTGCACGCCGAGTACGAGGCGCTGCGTTCCCGGATCGGCATGGTGCCGCAGGACGACGTGCTGCACCGCCAGCTCACAGTGCGCCAGGCGCTCGGTTTCGCGGCCGAGCTGCGGCTGCCGAGGGACAACAGCAAGCAGGACCGGCAGCAGGTCATCGACGGTGTGCTGCAAGAGCTCTCGCTCACCGAGCACGCCGACACCAGGGTCGACCGCCTTTCCGGCGGTCAGCGCAAGCGCGCCTCGGTGGCGCTGGAACTGCTGACCGGCCCGTCGCTGCTCATCCTGGACGAACCGACCTCGGGCCTGGACCCGGCATTGGACCGCCAGGTCATGGTGATGCTGCGCGAACTGGCCGACGCGGGCCGCGTCGTGATCGTGGTGACCCACTCGGTGGCGCACTTGGACATGTGCGATCAGGTGCTGCTGCTCGCCCCCGGTGGGAAGACCGCCTACTGCGGCAATCCGGCCGGTGTCGGCGCGACGCTGGGCACCAGCGACTGGGCGGAGATCTTCGCCGACGTCGCGGCCAACCCGGATCAGGCGTTCGCCGCGTATCGCTCCCGGCAGGCGTTCGCGGCGCCACCCCCGCCGCCTGCGCAACCGTACGGGCCCGCGGGCAGTCCGCCGCAATCCAGCCGCGGCAAACAGTTCTCGACCCTGGCGCGCAGGCAGGTCCGCCTGATCCTCGCCGACCGCGGATATCTGACGTTCCTGGTGTTGCTGCCGTTCATCCTCGGCGGCCTGTCGCTGGTGGTGCCGGGGAAGAACGGTTTCCAGCGCGGTGCGCTGAGAGCGCTGCCGGACGGCACATTCGTGCCCGAAGGCGGAAGTGAGACACAGCAGTTGCTCGTGGTGCTGATCCTGGGCGCCTGCTTCATGGGCTCAACGCTCACGGTGCGCGACCTGGTCGGCGAACGGACGATCTTCCATCGCGAGCGCGCCGTGGGGTTGCTGCCCTCTGCGTATCTGATGGCGAAGATCGCGGTGTTCAGCTTCACCGCGCTGCTGCAATCGGCGGTGCTGGTCGGCATCGTCCTCGCGGGCAAGAAGCGTCCTGGTCAGGGCGCGGTGCTGGCGTCCGGCAGCGCGGAGCTGTACATCGATATCGCACTGACCGCGATCTGCTGTGTGGTCGTCGGATTGCTGCTCTCGTCGCTGGCCAAGTCGAACGAGCAGGTGATGCCGCTGCTGGTGGTGGCCATCATGTGCCAGCTGGTGATGGCGGGCGGCCTGATCCCGGTCACCGGCCGGGTGGTGCTCGAGCAGGTGTCCTGGCTGTTCCCCGCTCGCTGGGGATACGCGACGGGCGCGTCGACGGTGAACATCCGCGACCTGTTCCTGAACGCGCAGGCCGACACGCTCTGGCAGCACAAGGCGGAGATCTGGGCGTTGGACGTCGGCGTGCTGTTGCTGATCACCGTGGTGCTCGCGGTCATGACCTGGCGCCGGTTGCGACTGAAGAAGTCGGCCGCGTGACGCGGTCCGGACGGTCCGGCTACGCCCCGGTGCGCGGAGGCGGCGCCCAGCGGCGTGGGACGGCAACGACGAGCATCTCGGCCGCGAACCGGGCACACTTATGCCTGTGACGGTGCGAGTAGGGGCAGTGCATCTCGGCTGGGATGTGGTGTCCGTGGCGGCCGGTGGCGGTGGCGTTCCCATCCGCCCCGTGCAGGTGGAGGGCATGTGGACGCCGCCGGCCTATCTGCTGGCGGATTCGTCGGGCCGGTTGCACACGGCAGGCGTGGAACGCAACAGACCCGATCTCGGGATGGCGATCGCCGACGTGCGCGACATCCTCGGGCATCCGCAGATCGTGGTCGCTGGCGCGACATGGCCCGCGGAGTTGGTGTTCCGCGCGCGCCTGTACAACCCGCTCGCCGAGATCGGCAAGCACTTGCGCGGCAAACCGGATCTGGTGGCCTTGCCCTACCCGGACAGCTGGCCGGACGAGAAGATCGATGTCTACGCCTCGATGGTGGAACAGCTCGATGTCGTCGTGGAACCGCTGCCGGAGAGCGTCGCGCTGTCCGGCTACGTCCGCGCCCTCGGACTGGTGCACCCGCCGGACCGGTCCAGGCCGAACGGCGTCGGCGCGACGGGTGTGTACTCCGACGGCCGCGGCATGCTGGTGGTCGCGGTGCACGGCGACGACGAGCAGCCCACCGAGTCGGTCGACGTTCCGGTGGACGCGGAGGCCATGCGTGACGCCAGGTCGGCGGACGACGTCGTGATCGAGGTCATGGCGGCGGCCCGTTCGATCGGCGCGGACACCTCGACGGTCCTGCTGTCGGGCAACGTGCGCTTCAACGACGCGTTGCGCCTGGCCTTCCAGAACCATCTCGGACACCGCCTGCACGTGGCCGATCATCCGATGCACGCCCTCGTCCTCGGCGCGGCGCACCTGCTGGTGAGCGATCCGGAGGCGGACGAGCCGGAGCCCGCGGGCAGGCACACCGAACCCGCGCCCGCTCCGCAGCGCCCGGTGGACGCGCAGTACCCGCCGCAGCAGGCGGACGCGGGTCAGCGGTCGGCGCGGCCGGTGCCCGGTGTGCAGTACGGCCCGGGATACCCGACCCAACCCGAAGAGGCGACGACCAGGATCGGTCGCGACGAAGTGCCGCGGGGCCTGCCGCCGAATCTCGCCGAGCTGGGTAGCCGCTTCACCCGGCCGCCGAGCGCGCCGGACGAGCAGCAAGACGGCGGTCGTCCGCCCGGTGGGCCGGTGCCGCCCCTCGACCCGCGTCCGCCCTATCCGGGCGGGCCGGAGTCGTACCCCGGTCAGCAGCGCCAGGGGCCATGGCAGGACTCGGGCGCCGACTCCGACGACGAGGACCGGCACCCCAAGGGCAAGCTGTGGAACAAGATGAAGGGCAACTTGTTCGGGGCCAACACCGTCGTCGGGGCGGTGGCGCTGGCCGTGGTCGCGCTTCCCTCCGGGAATCATGGCGTGGAGCTGACCGCGCGGCCGGTCGTCCTCGACACGGCATCGGTCGTCGCGGAGGAAGGGGTCGATGGCGAGCCGGTCGGCTGTCCGACCGCGCCCGATGCGATCATCCAGCCCAAACCAGGGGTCACCGCCGCACGGGGCAACCAGCGGGAAGCGCGGGAACGGGCCGCCGAGTGCGGACGGCCCGATGTCGATACTCTGCGCTATCTGGTCCCCGGCCCGCCGGGCGCCATCGACCTGGGCCCGCCGATCGAGATCTGACGCGATTTCTTCCCGCGATACCCCACTGGTATCGTTGCTCGCTGGCGTGTGGAACGTCCGGCCGACTCCTGGTGATCGTCCGGATGTCCACCGAGTCCCGGGTCTCCACCGGCCGCCGGGAACACCTCGACCGCACGCTCGGCTGGCAACACCGACGACAGACAGGGAAGCACTGTGCCTACGTACAGCCCCAAGGCGGGTGACGTGACCCGTAAGTGGTACGTCATCGACGCCACTGACGTAGTGCTCGGCCGTCTCGCCGTCCAGGCAGCGAATCTGCTGCGTGGCAAGACGAAGCCGACCTACGCCCCGAACGTCGATGGTGGCGATTTCGTCATCATCATCAACGCCGACAAGGTCGCCATCAGCGGCAACAAGCGGCAGGACAAGCTGATCCACCACCACTCCGGGCACCCGGGCGGCCTCAAGTCGCGGACCGTCGGTCAGGTGTTGGAGAGCCGCCCCGATCGGCTCGTGGAGAAGGCCGTCAAGGGCATGATCCCGAAGAACAAGCTCGGCAACGCGATCGCGGGCAAGCTGAAGGTGTACGCGGGCCCGACGCACCCGCACGCCGCCCAGCAGCCCATTCCGTTCGAGATCAAGCAGGTGGCCCAGTGACCGCTCCCGAGGAATTCAACGAGGAATACGTCGAGGAATTCGACGCCGCCGAGGCTGTCGAGGACGGTGCGGGCTACGAGGACTCCGAGGCCTCGGCGTCCTACGCTCCGATCGTGATCGACCGCCCGGTGCAGACCGTCGGCCGCCGCAAGGAGGCCGTCGTGCGCGTGCGCCTGCTGCCCGGCTCCGGCAACTTCGTGCTCAACGGCCGCACCATCGAGGACTACTTCCCGAACAAGGTGCACCAGCAGCTGGTCAAGTCGCCGCTGGTGACCGTCGAGCGCACCGAGTCCTTCGACGTGCACGCCCGCCTGGTCGGCGGCGGCCCGTCCGGCCAGGCAGGCGCTCTGCGGCTGGCCATCGCCCGTGCGCTGATCGAGGTCACCCCGGAGGATCGTCCCGCCCTCAAGCGGGCCGGCTTCCTGACCCGTGACCCGCGCGCCACCGAGCGCAAGAAGTACGGTCTGAAGAAGGCGCGCAAGGCGCCGCAGTACTCGAAGCGCTGATTTCGGCAACGTCGGCCCACCGCATCCGGCACCCTCTCGGTGCCGGACGCGGTACGGTCGACGCGGCAGCTGTACGAGAGCAGGCTCCAGCGAACAGCTGGTCGCCTGCTCTCGCGCTGTATGAAGATGCGGCGTTAGCGGGGCCTTCGTGGTGCACGGGCCGGTGCCTCCCGGGCCGGCGCGCCCACGCCACAGATCACCAATGAGGGGCGAGGTATGGGACGGTTGTTCGGCACCGACGGAGTCCGCGGGCTTGCCAACGAGTCACTGAGTCCGGAGCTGGCGTTGCGCGTTTCCGGCGCGGCCGCGCAGATCCTGAGCCGGGGCAAGAAGCGCGCGCTCGCGGTGGTCGGGCGCGACCCGCGGGCCAGCGGGGAGATGCTCGAGGCCGCGGTGACCGCGGGGCTGACCGCGGCGGGAGTGGACGTGCTGTCGGTGGGGGTGCTGCCGACACCGGCCGTGGCCTACCTCACCGGTTTGTACGACGCCTGTCTGGGCGTGATGATCTCCGCCTCGCACAACCCGATGCCCGACAACGGGATCAAGATCTTCGCCGCGGGCGGGCACAAACTCGACGACGCGATCGAGGACCGGATCGAGGCGCTCATGGCCGCGGAGACGCAGTTCCGGCCGACCGGCGCGGGCATCGGCCGGGTCCGCAGCGCGGCGGGCGCGCGCGATCACGGGCTGGCCGTCCCGGATCAATACAGCCTCGCGGGCACCCACGAACGCTATGTGGAACATCTGGTGGAGGCGACGGGCCAGGACCTATCCGGACTGTCCGTCGTGGTCGACTGCGCGCACGGCGCCGCCGCGGAAGTCGGACCCGCCGCCTACCGTGAGGCCGGTGCGACGGTGATCGCCATCAACGCCGAGCCGGACGGGCTGAACATCAACGACGGCTGCGGCTCGACCCATCTCGAGCAGGTACGGGCCGCGGTGGTGGAGCACGGCGCCGATCTCGGTCTCGCGCACGACGGCGACGCCGACCGCTGCCTGGCCGTGGACGCCTACGGCAATGTGGTGGACGGGGACGCGATCCTCGCGATCCTGGCCCTCGCCATGCACGAGGCGGGCGAGCTGGCCGAAGACACTTTGGTCGCCACCGTGATGAGCAACCTCGGCCTGCACATCGCGATGCGGACGGCCGGAATCACCGTGCGCACCACCGCCGTCGGCGACCGTTATGTGCTCGAGGAGTTGCGGCGCGGCGGCTTCACGCTGGGCGGCGAGCAGTCGGGGCATGTGGTGTTCCCGCGACACGGCACCACCGGCGACGGCATTCTCACCGGCCTGCGCTTGATGGCGCGGATGGCGCAGTCCCGGCGCAGCCTGGCCGACTTGGCGAGCGTGCTGAGCACCGTGCCGCAGATTCTGGTGAACGTGCCGGTCAATGACAAATCCGTGGTCGCGCGCGCACCCGAGATCCGCGAAGCCGTGCTGGAGGCGGAGCGGATACTCGGCGACTCCGGGCGCGTGCTGCTTCGACCCAGCGGCACGGAGGAATTGGTGCGGGTGATGGTGGAGGCCACCGACCCGGCGCAGGCGCGTCAGCTGGCGGACGATCTGGCGAAGCGGGTCGCAGGGGTATAGAGGGTTGAGGTCGTGCCGCGGCCGTGGGTCAGTGGGTTTCGGTGAGTACGCCCGCGTTCATGTGCCAGCGGCGGGTCGCGCGGACGGTGTCGAGCATGCGGCGGTCGTGAGTGACGAGCAGGAGTGTGCCGGTGAAGGACTCTACGGCCTGCTCCAGTTGTTCGATGGCGGGGAGGTCCAAGTGATTGGTCGGCTCGTCGAGCACGAGCAGGTTCACGCCCCGGGCTTGGAGCAGGGCGAGGGCGGCGCGGGTGCGTTCGCCGGGGGACAGCGTGTCGCACGGCCGCAGCACGTGTGGGCCACGCAGGCCGAATTTCGCCAGTAGCGTGCGCGCTTCGGCCTCCGGCCAGTCCGGCAGTTCGCCGCCGAAAGTGGCGGCCAGGGCCGCGGTCCCGCGGAACAGCCCGCGCGCTTGGTCGACCTCGCCGACCTCGACGCCGGAGCCCAGGCTCGCCGTCCCGGTGTCGGGCTGGAGCTGTCCCAGCAACAGGGCGAGCAGCGTCGACTTCCCGGAGCCGTTCGCCCCGGTCAGCACGATGCGGTCGGCCCAGTCGACCTGGGTGGTGATCGGGCCGAGCGTGAAGTCGCCACGGGTGACGGCCGCCTGGGACAGGGTAGCCACCACCGAGCCGCTGCGCGGGGCCGCGGCGATGCTCATGCGCAGTTCCCATTCTTTGCGGGGTTCTTCCACCACCTCGAGCCGTTCGATGCGGCGCTGGGTCTGCCTGGCCTTGGCGGCCTGCTTCTCGGTGGATTCGGCCCGCATCTTGCGGCCCGCCTTGTCCGAGTCCACCTTCCTGGGATCACGCGCCTTGCGGCGGGCGGTGCGGACACCGTGTTCGAGCCAGTTGCGCTGCATCTGCGCGCGGGCCTCCAAGCCCGCCTTGGTGTCGGCGTAGTCCTCGTACGCCTCGCGCGCGTGCTGCCGGGCGATCTCGCGCTCCATCAGGTACGACTCGTAGCCGCCGTCGTACGACCCGACCTGTTGCTGCGCGAGATCCAGCTCGACGACGCGGTTCACCGTGCGCGCCAGGAACTCCCGGTCGTGGCTGATCACCATCAATGGGACCCGCACACCGGCGACGAACTGTTCCAGCCGGCTCAGGCCGTCCAGGTCCAGGTCGTTGGTCGGCTCGTCCAGCAGCAGGATGTCGAAGCGGGACAGCAGGACCGAGGCCAGCCCGGCCCGCGCGGCCTGACCGCCGGACAAACCGGTCATGGGTGTATCCAGGCCGCTGGGCAGACTGTCCGCGAGGCCGAGATCCGCGGCGACCTCGTGGGCGCGCTGGTCCAGATCGGCCCCACCGAGGGCGAGCCAGCGTTCCAGCGCGGGGGAGTACTCGTCCGGCCCGCCGTCGGCGAGGCGCTCGGCCGCGGCGTCCATCACTCGCTGCGCCTCGGTGACTCCCGTTCGGCGGCCGAGGAATTCGAAGACGGTCTCGCCTTCGACCCGTTGTGCCTCCTGGGCCAGATAACCGACCGTCGCGTCCGGGGGACTGAGCGTGATGCTGCCCGTCGGTGCGTGCCGGTCGGCGAGCATGCGCAGCAGCGTCGACTTGCCCGCGCCGTTCACGCCGACCAGTCCGATCACGTCGCCCGGCGCGAGGGTCAGATCCAAGTCGGCGAACAGCGTGCGCTCGCCGTGACCGGCCGACAGGCCGCGGGCATGCAGAGTGGTGCTCACCAGCACGAGTCTGCCGTGCTCGGGGTCGGACCCTGAGGTCGACCCCGGGAGAAATCAGGGTCGGTATCGGCCGCCGGGCCGATGGCGGGGCCCGCGACGACGGGCACAGTGGAGGACGTAGCGATCACCGCACGAGAGGGAAGACCAATGACCGTCCCCACCCGCCGTTTCACCCGCTCCACCCACGACAAGTGGATCGCAGGCGTCTGCGGTGGCATCGCCGAGTATCTCGGCTGGAACGCCAACGTCGTCCGTCTGCTGTTCGTGGTGTCGTGCCTGCTGCCCGGCCCGCAGTTCGTCATCTACTTGGTGCTGTGGCTGTTGATGCCGAAGAAGTGAACTCGCGGGGCTGCGTCGAGCCCGCGCGGGTGACAGGATGGAACGATGCCGCTCGAGCGGCATCGCACCACCGGTACGAGTCCTGCTGAGGAGGGGTCATGATCACCTCGAGCGAATTCCCAGGCCTGGATATACCCGGTATCGACGCGTCTTCGTCGCTCGACGGCCTGGGCGCGATCGAATTGCACCACCCGACGCAGGGCATCGACGGCGACGGCTCGCTCGACACCGTCACTACCACGGGTGACGACGCGATGCAGGTCTGGACCGACTACGACCACGACGGCTTCGCCGACCACGTCACCGTGGTGGAGAAGGACGGCGACTACGCCGCATGGGAATTCCAGCGCCACCCCGACGGCACCTCCGAATGGGTCCGCACCGACCGAGGCAGAATCGGAAGCTGACCGAATCCGCGGGGGCGAAAATTCGAGGAACCGAGTGTCGGCGTGTTGCGTCGAAGGAAGTAGGGCGGCATTCGGCGCGAACGCGATTCGCGTCGGCGCAACGACACTACGAGGACGGAGGGGAGTCGTGGGCGGGTCGGAAATGGTCGGTGTGCGGACGGGGGAGCTCGGTGCGCTCGGCAGCGACTATCGCAGATCGGCGGACGTCGTCCGCGACCAGGCGAAGGGAGTCGCCGATCACCTGTTCGGCAGCGGTGACGAGGCGGGCCGGAATTACGCGCCGCAGGGGATCGCGGTGCATCAGGGCCTCGAACGGGTCGGTGCGTGGCTGCGGAACTGGAGTGAGGCCACCACCGCGACCGCCGACGCGCTCGGGGCCGCCGTGGTGGCCTACGCCGAAACCGACCAGCAGCGCGCTTCCGAGACGAACAAGACATGAGACCGCCGAATGACCCGTGCTCGCACCGGCGACGCCAGACATTC
Source organism: Nocardia sp. NPDC004168 (assembly GCF_040610355.1). Taxonomy (NCBI): domain Bacteria; kingdom Bacillati; phylum Actinomycetota; class Actinomycetes; order Mycobacteriales; family Nocardiaceae; genus Nocardia; species Nocardia sp. NPDC004168. The sequence continues at coordinate 218,881 of NZ_JBEXME010000009.1, forward strand.
GAGGAGTCGGAATCATGACGGTTTCCTGGCAGGGCAAGGCGATCGACACCCTCTTGGACGAGGGCAGCGCGGGGTTGCAGTACTGGATCGAGTTCACGCCGCTGTACGAGGCGGCGTTCGGCGACAACGAGAGACGCGTCGGCGTCGGCAAGCTGCTGGCGATGTACGACGAGCAGCGCGGCACCCGGTTGGACAGACTGGAGCAGACGGGCGAGGCGCTGAAAGCCGCACTGTCGGAAGTGGATCGGCAATGGGACGCGCAGCAGGGCTACACCCGTCGGCTGCCCGGCCTGTGGCAGGGTACGGCGGCCGCCGCCGCGCTCGACATGCTCGGCAAACAGTCGGTCCTGGCCGACGAGGACCGGCAGCACGTCAAGACCGCCGTCACCGTGATCGCCGATATGGCGGGTTCGCTGCGGTCGGCGGTGGCCGCGAAGGCGTTCGCCACCCGAGAGTTGCTCGCGGGACCGGTGGGCGGCAGGAAGGTCGTCGAGATCGACGGTAAGACCCCGGCGGAGGTGAAGGTCATCGTCGACGTGCACAACGCGCGGGAATGGATCGACGCCGACCAAGTCCGCGAGCTGGGCCGCATCTTTCCCGCACTCGCCGTGCCGGAGGACAAGATCAACACAAGCGTGCTCGGCTTCATCAACTCCGACAGCGAGAACATGCTCACCGGCGCGTACGGCGACCGAGTGCGCAGCGTCACCGATGAGTGGCTGACCAAGACGTTCAAGCCGGACTTCGACCGCAAACTGTCGTCCTATATCGACGTCTGTACCGAGGTCGATCGACTGTTCAAAGACCAGTACAAGAACCTGGCCGATGCGCTGACGCAGGTGGCCGAGCATGGCTACCCGCGCCCGGAAGGTCCGTCGGAACCACAACCGGGGACACTGGTCGACCAGGACAACCCCGAGGTGACCAGTGCTCCCGGCCCGCCAGGCCTGCCCGCCGCCACGGTCCCGGCGAGCACGACACCGAGCACAGTCCCCGCGTCGACCACACCGACCACGCCGGACAACCCGTCCACGCCGAGTACCCCGTCCACACCGAGTATCCCGACCGCCCCCGCGCCCAGGATGCCCGCACTGGACGGACTTGCCGCGCTCAGCCAAGTGGCGCGGGAATTCGCGCCGCTGGCAACCGGCCTCGGTCAAGCGGTGGAGCAGGGCGTGTCCGCGTTGAGCGGAATCATCAAAAGCGGAGTCGACGACGCGATCGAAAAGCTCATGCACAGCATCGATCCGCAGAAGGCCGAAGCCGACGACCGGGACGACGAAGGTCGGGACCGAAAGCCGCGCGCTGAGGCGGAATTCGATATCGGAGGTAAGCATGTGCAGTTCGAGATGGGGCCGGACGGCCGGTTGAAACTCGTCCTCTCCGATACCACCGGTGCGGAGCAGGAGTTCACCGTCGAGCTGAACGAGCACGGCATACCGGTCATCTCGACGATCGAGCCGGACGCCGACAACGCGCAGCCCCCGGCGCCTGAGGCTCTTACGCCGGAGTCTCGGAACGAGGAGTCTCCGGCACCGGAACCTCAGGAAGAAGAGAAAACGCCCGCTCCAGGTTCGGAACCGGACACCGAGGACGATCGGCCAGGGCTGCCGAGCGGAACCTTGCCGCGCACCCGGCGCGAAGAGGATGGCGAGCACTACCCGAAGCCGATGCCGGAGCAGGGCGAGCGGGAACCGGACGTTCCAGTGGACAGTGGCGCGGAACTCGCCGAAGCCGGGCCGCTGGACGCGGGGTTCGCCGAGGCGGGTCCACTGTGAGCCCGTCCGGGACGAGGTCGCACACCGCATGAGCGAGGAGGCGCAGCATGGTCGACTACGCCGAGGAAGCGAGGCAACTCGCCGCCGAGAACCAGCGCCGCATGTCGCTGTTGCTCGACGAGATCCAGGCGATCAACGAGCAGACCGCGGCGACCGGCCGGGAAATCGCCGACCGGCTGACCGCCGAGATGGACGAGTTCTGGGTGACGCACGCCGCCGACCTGGACAAGGCCGCCGCCGAGGCGGAGGAGCGGCAGCGACTGCAAGAGGAAGCACAAGAGCAGCGCGCGGCCATCGCACGGTCGATGGCCGCCCGCCGGGCCAATCACACGGTGACGCCGGTCGATGAAGAGGACGAGGAGGCCAAGTTCTACCAACGCAAGAGCTGGCTGATCTGACCGACGCTCCGCGGGCCGGTCGGTCGGCTACCGCCGCAGCAGCGCGGCGAGCTGGCCGACCTTCAGCTTCGGCGGCTCCTTCTCCTGCGGCGCCGCGGGGTCGACGACGGTGGTGTGCGGGATGACCTCGTCGGGATCAGTGAAGGCGCGATAGGTCTTGTCGCCCGCCAGCGTGGCGAGCAGGTAACCGGCCAGCAGGGCGCGCGTGGTGCGGGAGGTCTTCGATTCGTGCTTGCCCGCACCCACGGCGGCGAGGACGCGCCGCCCCTCGATGATGCCGTTGTGCGAGGCCTTGTCGATGGCGCGCAAGGTCGCCGGGCCGCCCCAGGCGGTGGCCAGTGGGATGGCGTTCGAGCTGACCGAGGTGATGTCGGTCGCGCCGGCCAGGATCAACGCCGGAACGTCCAGCTCCGGGGCGACGGCTTCGGCGGCTGGCGCCGTCGGCGCGGGGAACAACGCCGCGACCGTGGCGACGTCGCGGCGGCCTGCGGCGATGACCGCGGCGCCCGCTCCCATGCCGTGCCCGGCCAGAGCCAGGCGCTCCGGATGCACGCTGATCTCGCCGTCCCCGAGCCGCACGCCGGTGCAGATGTCGAGCGTGGTGAGCAAATCGGCGGCCAACCCCAGATGTGACGGAATCGGTCCGCGCTCGGTGTCGGGCGCGGCGGCCACTATTCCCCAGGAAGCGAGGTGTTCGAGCAGCGTGCGGTAGTGGTTCGCCCCGGTCAACCAGCCATGTCCGAAGGCGACGGCAGGTAGGTTCCGCCCGGTCTCGGGCGTGAACACCACCCCCGGCTGGCCGGCGATGGCCAGATTGCCACGCAACACGCGGTGTGGTCCCCGGCTGGTCAGGGTGCTCAATAGCGATTTCACAGACGCCGACACGACGTGAACGTTATCCGATAAGTAGTGTGGTGAGCCATGTGCGGAATCGTGGGGTACGTCGGGTACCGAGACGCGCTCGGCGTCGTCGTTGACGCGTTGCGCCGCATGGAATATCGCGGATACGACTCCGCGGGTGTGGCGATCCTGGATGGCGCGGGCACGCTGGCGGTGGAACGCAAGGCGGGCCGCCTGGCCAACCTGGAGGCCGAGCTCGCCGAAACCGGGATCGATCGCTTCGTGGGCACCACGGGCATCGGGCACACCCGCTGGGCCACGCACGGCGCGCCGACCGACCGCAACGCACACCCGCATCGGGACCACACCGGCAAGGTCGCCGTCGTACACAACGGCATCATCGAGAACTTCGCCCCGCTGCGTCGCGAACTGGAGGACGCCGGGGTCGAGCTGAACAGCGACACCGACACCGAGGTCGCGGTGCACCTGGTGGCCCGCGCGTACGCCCATGGCCCGACCGCAGGCGACTTCGCGGCCAGCGCGCTGTCCGTCCTGCGCCGTCTGGAGGGCGCGTTCACGCTGGTCTTCACGCATGCCGACCATCCGGACACGATCGTGGCGGCGCGCCGCTCCACCCCGCTGGTGGTGGGCGTGGGCAAGGGCGAGATGTTCATCGCCTCGGATGTCACGGCGTTCATCGAGCACACCCGCGAGGCGGTCGAGCTCGGTCAGGACCAAGCCGTGGTGATCACCCTGGACAGCTACCGGGTCACCGACTTCGCCGGCGAGGACGCGAGCTCGCGCACCCGCCCGTTCACGATCGACTGGGACCTGGCCGCCGCCGAGAAGGGCGGCCACGACTACTTCATGCTCAAGGAGATCGAGGAACAGCCCGCCGCGGTCGCGGACACCTTGATGGGGCATTTCAGCACCGACCACGACGGCGCGGGCCGGATCGTGCTGGACGAGCAGCGCCTCGCCGACCAGGAACTGCGCGATTTCGACAAGGTTTTCGTCGTGGCGTGCGGCAGCGCCTATCACTCCGGCCTGCTGGCGAAGTACGCCATCGAGCACTGGACGCGGCTGCCCGTCGAGGTGGAGCTGGCCAGCGAGTTCCGCTACCGCGATCCGGTGCTGGACCGCTCCACGCTGGTGGTGGCGATCTCCCAGTCCGGCGAGACCGCCGACACGCTGGAGGCGGTGCGGCACGCGAAGGAACAGAAGGCGCGCGTCCTCGCGATCTGCAACACCAACGGCGCGCAGATCCCTCGCGAGTCCGACGCGGTGCTCTACACCAGGGCCGGGCCGGAGATCGGCGTCGCCTCCACCAAGGCGTTCCTGGCCCAGGTGACGGCGAATTACCTGGTCGGGCTCGCCTTGGCGCAGGCGCGCGGCACCAAGTACCCGGACGAGGTGGCCCGCGAATTCACCGAACTCGAGGCGATGCCGAAGCTGGTGGAGCGCGTGCTCGAGACCGCGCCGCAGGTGCGGGCCATCGCGCGGGAGCTGGCGCAGGTGCCGACCGTGTTGTTCCTGGGCAGGCACGTCGGTTACCCGGTGGCCTTGGAGGGCGCGCTCAAGCTCAAGGAACTGGCCTACATGCACGCCGAGGGGTTCGCGGCAGGTGAGCTCAAGCATGGTCCGATCGCCCTGATCGAGGACGGCCTGCCGGTGATCGTGGTGATGCCCTCGCCGAAGGGGCGCGCGGTGTTGCACTCGAAGCTGCTGAGCAACATCCGGGAGATCCAGGCTCGCGGCGCGCGCACCATCGTGATCGCGGAGGAGGGCGACGACACGGTGCGTCCGTTCGCCGACGACCTCATCGAGATCCCGAGCGCACCGACGCTGTTCCAGCCGCTGTTGTCGACGGTCCCGTTGCAGATCTTCGCCGCCGAGGTGGCGCAGGCGCGCGGCTACGACGTCGACAAGCCGCGCAACCTGGCCAAATCCGTCACCGTGGAATAGTTCGGCGGCCGCGCACTTCGCAGTGCGCGGCCGCTGTTCCGCCGGGACGACCGGCGGCTATGCCGGCACGGTAGCCAGGGGCTCCGCCGGGACGGTGGGTGTCCCGCGACGCTCGAGCTGCCCGGACAGGATCGCGAGCAGTAGCGCCACCAGCACCAGACCGACGCCGACCCAGTTGGGTGCGGTGTAGCCGTAGCCTGCGGCGATCACCACGCCACCGAGCCAGGCCGACACCGCGTTGCCGAGGTTGAACGCGCCGATGTTCACCGCCGACGCGAGGGTCGGTGCGCCCGCGGCCTGGTCGAGGACGCGCTTCTGCAACGGCGGCACGGTTGCGAAGCCCAGAGCGCCGATCAACACCACCGTGACGGCGGCGGCTATCTTGTCGTGCGCTGTGACGGTGAACAGCGCGAGAACGAGCGCGAGCCCGCCGAGTGTGAGATACAGCATCGGCATCAGATGGCGGTCGGCGAACTTGCCGCCGATCAGATTGCCCGCGAAGAAGCCGAGGCCGAAGAGGACCAGCAGCCAGGTGACCGAACTCTCCGCATAGCCGGTGACCTCGGTCATCATCGGCGCGAGATAGGTGATCGCGGCGAAGACCCCGCCGAAGCCGAGCACCGTCATCGCCATCGCCAGCAGCACCTGGGGATTGCGGAACACCGCCAGTTCGGTGCGCAGCGCGGCGTTCGCCGCGGCGGGCTGTTCCGGAACCAGCGCCGCGACGCCGAGCAGGCCGATCAACCCGACCAGTGCGACGAACACGAAGGTCAGCCGCCAGCCGAAGTGCTGGCCGAGCAGCGTCCCCAGCGGTACGCCGACCACCGTGGCGACGGTGAGCCCGGTGAACATGATCGCGATCGCACCGGCGCGCCGATCGGCGCTGACCAGGGTTCCGGCGACGACCGCTCCGATCCCGAAGAACGCGCCATGGGCCAGCGACGCGACGATCCGTCCGGTCAGCATCAGCGCGAAGGTCGGCGCCGCGGCGGACAGGAGGTTGCCGACGACGAGCAGCGTCAGCATGCCGAGCAGCATCCGTTTGCGCGACAGCCGGGTACCCAGCCCGGTCATCAGCGGCGCACCCGCCACGACGCCGAGCGCGTAGCCGGTGACCAGCAGGCCCGCGGTGGGGATGGACACCGAGTAGCTGCTCGCGATGTCTGGTAGCAGTCCGACGACGACGAATTCCGTCGTCCCGATTCCGAATGCCCCGAGGGTCAGGGCGAGGAGTGCGAGGGGCATGAACGAAGCCTCCACGTGACGTTTGCTTCAAACTATTACAGGCGTAAACAATAATTGCATACGCTCTTTAATTGCAAGCGCGGGCTATTGTGATCCCTGGCTATCCTGGAGACACGAACCCCGACGCCGAAGGAACGCCGATGACCGCGGATGCCGCCTTGACCGGCCTCGCCGATGGTTGGTACGCACTCTCGCTACTGCACGACCGGATCGAGGCGCACATCGAGCGGGCCCTGCAATCCGGGCACGACCTGAGCGTTCGCGAGTACTCCCTGCTGGTCGTGCTGAGCCGCCAGCACGACGGGCCGGGCGGGCACCTGCGGATGAACCAGGTGGCCGAGGCCGTGGTGCTGAGCCAGAGCGCGACCACCCGACTGGTTTCCCGGCTGGAAGATCGCGGCCTGCTCCAGCGTTACCTCTGCCCCGACGACCGTCGCGGCATCTACACCGATGTCACCCCGGCGGGCTTGGACCTGCTGGAACAGGCGCGGCCCACGCACGACGCCGCCCTGGCCGGAGCACTCGGGCAGGCGGCCGCCAATCCCGAACTCGCTCCGCTCGTGGCCGCGGTCGAAGCACTGAACACCCACGGCGCACGGCACCGCGACTACCGTCCGGTGTGAGTACGGGACGGCTCGGCGATCAATGAGTGCGGAGTCGAGGTCCGGGCTTTTCTCCGGGATGCTTCGTCGGAGGTTTTCGCGGTTTCTCGGCTGGACCTCGCCGAGGCCACGTCCGGAGCGCTTCGCCGGTGGAATGCCCCCGGTAAGCCCGAAGGGTCCGTACCCTGCGGTTTACTGCACGGTGACCGAGCCGCGCATCTCCGGGTGCAGCGAGCAGAGATAGCGGTAGGTGCCCGGCGCGGTGAAGGTGTAGCTCCACTCGCCTTTGTCGAAGATCGGGCTGTTGATGCCCATGGCCTTGTCGCCGATGCCCTGCACGGTGTGCGGGACCTTGTCGTCGAATTTCCAGGTGACCGTGTCGCCGACCGCGACGGTGACCTCGGCGGGGGAGAATTTCATGTCATGCGCCACGACGGTGGCTGCGGCGGGCTTGCGGTCACCGGTCTGCTGTGCGGTGGTGGTCGGCCGAGCCGGTTTCCTCGTCGTGGTGGCGGCCGAACCGGATTCGTCGCCGCCGCAACCGGACAGTAGGAGCGCGCAGGCCAAGGCGACTCCCGTGACGACGCGGACGATCCCGATGCGGCGGACGCTTGGCATGATGGCCAAGCGTAGTAGGCCACACCGACGGAGGGAGCGGCGATGTCCACGCAGCGGGGCTATTTCACGGTGGACGAAGTGCGCGCGGCGGAGGCCGAGCTGTTCACCCGGGTGCCGGACGGCGTGCCCATGCGCCGGGCGGCGCATGGCTTGGCCACGGTGGTGGCGGGTGAACTCAGGGAGCGTACCGGCGGTATCGCGGGGCGGGCGGTGACCCTGCTGGTCGGTTCCGGGGACAACGGCGGCGACGCGCTCTGGGCGGGAGCGCGGCTGCGCCGCCGCGGTGTCGCGGTCACCGCGGTGTTGCTCAGCCCGGAGCGGGCGCACGCCGGAGGACTCGCGGCGCTGCGCGGATCGGGCGGTCGAGTCGCCGACGACGTGGGCCGCCCGGATCTGGTGATCGACGGCATCGTCGGCATCTCCGGTCGCGGGGCGTTGCGGCCGCGTGCCGCCGAAATCGTTGCGGCGCTGGAGGCTCCGGTCGTCGCGGCAGACCTGCCCAGCGGCGTCGACCCGGGCACCGGCGCGATCGAAGGCCCGGCGGTTCGCGCGGACGTCACGGTCGCGTTCGGCGCGTACAAGCCGGTACATGCGCTCGCCGCGCCGCAGTGCGGGCGAATCGAATTGGTGCCCATCGGTTTACGTCTCCCGGAGCCGGGCCTCCTCGCACTGGAGCCCGCGGCGATCGGGGCCGCGTGGCCGGTCCCCGGCCCGGCCGACGACAAGTACACGCAGGGTGTGACGGGCGTATGCGCGGGTAGCGCCACGTATCCGGGCGCCGCGGTGCTGTGCGCGGGCGCCGCCGTCGCGGCGACATCGGGCATGGTGCGGTATGCCGGGACCGCGGCGGCCGAGGTGCTGAACCACTTCCCCGAAGTGATCGCCGCCGAGGATGTCGCCGCGACCGGTCGCGTCCAGGCCTGGGTCTTCGGTCCCGGCGCGGGCACCGACTCCGCCGCCAGGCAACGCCTGCGTGAGATCCTGGCCACCGACCTCCCGGTGGTGATCGACGCGGACGGCCTGACCATGCTGGCCGCGGAACCGGACTTGGTGCGCCGTCGTGCGGCCCCGACCGTTCTGACTCCGCACGCGGGCGAGTTCGCCCGCCTCACCGGCCACGAGGTCGGTCCCGACCGGGTGGCGGCGGTCCGCGACTTCGCCGCTTCCTGGCAGGTCACGGTGCTGCTGAAGGGTCGCGCCACGCTCGTCGCCGCCCCGGGCGGTCCCGTGCTGGTCAATGAGGCGGGCGGTTCCTGGGCGGCGACCGCGGGCGCGGGCGACGTGCTCTCCGGCATCATCGGGGCGCTGCTCGCGGCGGGGCGGGAACCCGCATGGTCGGCGGCGGCGGCCGCGCGCGCGCACGCGCTGTCCGCGAACCTCGCCGCACATGACGCCGCCCCGGCGGGAACTCCGATCTCGGCGAGCGTGCTGGCAGCTCACGTCCGCCCCGCGATCGGCGTCCTCCGTGGCCTGGCACACCCCTTCTGACTGTTTCCGCCCGCCACGGTGATGGAACCGGTACGAGCCGATGGCCGCATTCAGCCGGACCGACGGGTTCCGGCGGGCGCAAAGCTGAGGCGCTGAGTGCCGGGTGCCGATGGCGTCGACGTATCGATGCTGGTCGTGGCGCTCGACACACCGGCCCGAGCGCCACGGAAACCGATTGGAACCAGAATCGAGCGCGCCAATAGACTCGACCGGAATCAACGCAACGACTGATCTCGAGAGCATATGGGTAACTCGTCGGGCACGCCCGAAATCCAGGCGGCATCAAACGCAGGACCTGAACGTGAATCCTGCGCGTCCGACTGGGACGGCCCGGATACGCGGAGAGGCGGCACAGCGCAAGTGGAAACGGTCATCGACCTGGGCGCCATCGCCCACAACGTGCGGATCCTGCGGGAGCACGCGGGTGGCGCCGCGGTGATGGCGGTGGTGAAGGCCGACGGCTACAACCACGGCGCGGTCGAGGTGGGCCGGGCCGCTCTGGCGGCGGGCGCGGCGGAACTGGGTGTCACGACGGTGGGCGAGGCCGTGCAGTTGCGTGCGGCCGGGATCACCGCGCCCATCCTGTGCTGGTTGCACAGCACGGACACCGACTTCGCGCCTGCGGTGGCCGCCGACGTCGAGATCGGGATCTCTTCGGCGGCTCATCTGCGAGCGGTCGAGGCCGCGGCGCGCGAGCTGGGCCGTCCGGCGACGGTCACCCTGAAGGTGGACACCGGCCTGAACCGCAACGGCGTGTCGCCGGACGCGTACCCGGAAGTCCTGACGGCGCTGCGCGCTCTGGTCGACGAGGGTGTGGTGCGGTTTCGCGCGATCTTCTCCCACCTCGCGCATGCCGACGAACCCGAGCATCCCAACAACGACGCGCAACGCGCCCGGTTCCTGGAGGCCATCGCCACGGCCAAGGAGCACGGCCTGGAACCGGAGCTGGCGCACATCGCCAACTCCGCCGCTACCCTGACCCGCCCTGACCTGGCCTTCGACTTGGTCCGGCCGGGCATCGCCATGTACGGCCTGTCCCCGATACCGGACGACGATTTCGGCCTGCGGCCCGCGATGACGTTCCAGGCAGAGGTCGCCCTGGTCAAACGAGTGGCCGCGGGCGAAGGCGTTTCCTATGGGCACCAGTGGATCGCGCCGCGCGACACCACCGTCGCGCTGATCCCCGCCGGTTACGCCGACGGCGTTTTCCGCCCCCTGAGCGGACGTTTCGATGTCTGGCTCGGCGGGGCGCCGCGCAGGAACGTGGGGCGGGTGTGCATGGACCAGTTCGTCGTCGACCTCGGAGACAACGCGGCGGGCGTTCAGGAAGGCGACACCGCGATTCTCTTCGGTGCGCGACCGCACGCCCAGGAGTGGGCGGACCTGCTCGACACCATCCACTACGAAGTGGTGTGTTCACCGCGCGGCCGGGTTACCCGGCGCTATGTCGGTGGCGTTCGATGAGCCGCTTCCGGGTGACCCCGCTGCGCGGCGGGCTGGCCACGGCTGGATTCGTCGGTGCGCTGGCAGGCGCCCACGCCTTGCGTCGCGCCGGTGCGCGGGTGTTGTGGCCCGCGCGGGGCGACGACTACCGCGACGAGAATTTCGCGCTGATCGATGCCGACCGCGCGGGGACGGTGCTCGCCGACGACGGCGTGCCGTTGGCCACGCGGATCTGCGGCCCCGACGACGCACCGGTGACGGTGATCTTCGTGCACGGCTTCTGCAACAGCATGGCTTCCTTCCACTTTCAGCGTCGTGACCTGGAAAAGCGCTACGGCGCAGGACTTCGCATGGTGCTGTTCGATCTGCGCGGGCACGGCCGTTCCGGTGTGCCGAGCGCCGCGAGTTGTACCGTCGCACAGCTCGGGAGCGACCTCGCCGCCGTGCTGAACGCCACCGCACCGGCCGGGCCGGTGGTGCTGGTCGGGCATTCGCTGGGCGGGATGGCGATCCTGGCCGCGGCCGCGCGATTCCCGGAATTGTTCGCGGCCAGAGTGATCGGGATCGCACTGCTGTCGACCGCGGCCGCCGAGGTCACCGCGGCGGGAATCGGGCAACTGTTGCGCAATCCTGCGATCGACGGGTTCCGGGTGGCCGTGTACACCGCGCCCGCGCTGGTGCAGGCGGGCCGCGTCACCGCTCGGCGGGTGATCACGCCGATCCTGCACGTCAGCTCGTTCCACGGACCGGTGAGCCCGACGCTGTCGCGCTTCACGACGCTGATGATCGACCAGACGCCGGTGGCGACCGTAGTGAAGTTCCTGCAGGCCATCGAGCTGCACGACGAGTCGGCGGCGTTGCCCGCGCTGGCGGGCACACCGATCCTGGTACTCGGCGGCGGGCACGATCTGGTGATCCCGTTCCGGAATTCGCGTGCGCTCGCCGCCGCTCTGCCGTGCAGCGAACTCATCCGGTTGGAAGGCGCGGCGCACATGCCGCATCTGCAATACCCGGACATAGTCAACGCCGCGCTGGATCGCTTGCTGGTGCGCGCGGGCGTGGTCGACCCGGCGCCGGGGGAGGCCTCGGAGGTGGCCCGTGGCTGATCCGGGGCATCGAGTGCTGCCCACCGTCGCCGACACCGAGGCGCTGGGCCGGGAACTGGCCACCGATCTGCGTGCCGGGGATCTCGTGGTGCTGGACGGTCCGCTCGGCGCGGGCAAGACCGCACTGACCCGCGGCATCGCCGAAGGTCTTGGCGTGCAGGGGCGGGTCAGTTCGCCGACGTTCATCATCGCCCGCCAGCACCGCGCGGGGCAGCGCGCAGGCGGCCCGTCGGTGCCCATGGTGCACGTGGACGCCTACCGGCTCGGCGGCGACCTGGACGAGCTGGACGCGCTGGACCTGGACACCGATCTGCATCAGGCGGTCGTCGTGGTGGAGTGGGGCCGCGGCGTGGTGGAGCACCTCGCGGATCGGCATCTGCGTGTGGTGCTGTCGCGGGCGCCGGACTCGGATGTGCGCACCGCCAGCTGGGAATGGGTCAATTAGCTACCGGGTAGCTCTGCGTCGGCCTCACCTACCACCCGGTATCGTTGGCCCAATCATGCTTGTACTAGCCGTCGACACCGCGACACCCGCCGTCACAGCGGGACTGGTGGACTTGGAGCAGGGCGCCGACGCGGCGAATCCCGTCCGGGTACGCACCGTCGCATCCCGGGTGCGGGTCGACCCCCGCGCCCATGCCGAGGTACTCACTCCGCAGATCCTCGAATGCCTCACCGAGGCAGGTCGTTCCAGGACCGAGATCGACGCGATCGTGGTCGGGGTCGGTCCGGGTCCGTTCACCGGCCTGCGCGTCGGCATGGCCACCGCGGCCGCGTTCGGCGACGCGCTCGGGATACCGGTGTACGGCGCGTGCAGCCTCGACGCGATCGCAGCCGACGCCGCTGTCGACCCCGCGGTGCCGCCCCCCGTCGAGCTCCCGCCCGAAGCCGAACTGCTCGTGGTGACCGATGCCCGGCGGCGCGAGGTGTATTGGGCGCGGTACCGGGAGGGCGCGCGCGTGGCCGGACCCGAGGTGTGCAAGCCCTCCGACTTGGACGCGGGCGAGGCCACGGCGATCGCCGGATCCGCTTCGCACGTCGACTTCTTCGATCTGCCCGTGCTCCCCGCCGAGACGCCCTCGCCCGCCGGGTTGGTCCGCGTCGTCGCCGCCGAGGTGCGGTCTCGCAGCGTGCCGGAGCCGCTGGTTCCGCTGTACTTGCGCAGGCCGGACGCGGTCGAGAACGCCTACCGCCGACTCGACCGGACGGGGGCGTGAAGCCGGTGACTTTCCGAATCGCGCCGATGGTGGCCGCCGACATCACGCGCTGCGTCGAGCTGGAGCAATTGCTTTTTCCGGAGGACGACCCGTGGGCCGCCGTGGCGTTCCAGTCCGAGCTGGCCGGGCGGCACAACCGCTACATCACCGCGCGCGACGACGACGGGCGAATGGTCGGCTACGCGGGTATCGCCCTGCTGGGTGATGCCGAACACCCCGAGGCCGAGGTCCACACCATCGGCGTCGACCCCGGCTGCCACCGCACAGGTGTCGGCACGCTCCTGCTGGAGGCGCTGCTCGCCGAGGCGGACCGGCGCGGTGGACCGGTGTTCCTGGAGGTCCGCACCGACAACGCGCCGGCGATCGCGCTGTACGCCAAGCACGGGTTCCACATCATCGGGTTGCGCAAGAACTACTACCACCCCAGTGGCGCGGACGCGTACACGATGCGTCGCCCAGCGCTGACCAGCGGGGAGCGCTGGCGCACACGGGACGAGGTGTTGTCGTGATCGTCATGGGCATCGAAAGCTCCTGCGACGAAACCGGAGTCGGCATCGTCCGCAGGCACCCCGACGGCACCTGCGTACTGCTCGCCGACGAGGTCGCTTCCAGCGTCGACCAGCACGCGCGCTTCGGCGGCGTCGTCCCCGAGATCGCCTCGCGCGCGCATCTCGAGGCGATCGTGCCCGCGATGCGCCGCGCGCTGTCGGCCGCGGGCATCGCGAAACCGGACGCGTTGGCGGTGACCATCGGCCCGGGCTTGGCCGGTGCGCTGCTGGTCGGTGTCGCCGCGGCGAAAGCGTATGCGGCGGCGTGGGATGTGCCCTTCTACGCGCTCAACCATCTCGGCGGGCACGTCGCGGTGGACACTCTGGAGCACGGGCCGATGCCGCCGTGCGTCGCGCTGCTGGTGTCGGGCGGGCACACGCATCTGCTGCACGTCACGGATCTGGCCGAGCCGATCGTCGAGCTGGGCAGCACCGTCGACGACGCGGCGGGCGAGGCGTTCGACAAGGTGGCGCGGCTGCTCGGGTTGGGCTTTCCCGGCGGTCCGGCGCTGGATGCCGCCGCGACGGCCGGTGATCCGCGCGCTATCGCCTTCCCTCGCGGCATGACCGGGCCGCGCGACCCGCGCTACGACTTCTCCTTCTCGGGTCTCAAGACCGCGGTCGCCCGTTACGTGGAGGCGGCCCAGCGCGACGGCGTCGCCGCGGAGGATCTGCCCATCCCCGATATCGCGGCGTCTTTCCAGGAGTCGGTCGCGGATGTGCTCACGATGAAGGCGGTTCGCGCGGCCCAGGATGTCGGCGTCGGCACGCTGGTGCTCGGCGGCGGCGCGACCGCCAACTCGCGGATCCGCTCGATGGCCGAGGAACGCTGCGCCGCGGCCGGTTTGACCTTGCGGGTGCCCAAGCCTCGGCTGTGCACGGACAACGGGGTGATGATCGCCGCGCTCGGCGCGCATGTCATCGCTGGTGGCGCGGCTGCTTCGCCGCTGACGGTCGCCACCGATCCGGGTCTGCCGGTGTCGGTCAGTATGGTTCGCTGACCGGCTCGGATTCAGCGCACGAAGCGGCGGCGGCCGCACCGGGTTTCTTTCCGGTGAGATCGCCGCGAAGGGCCGTCGTGCGGCCGGATCAGTTCGGTGCGAGCAGTCCGGGATGCGACGCCGACCCCGAATTCCCCCGGAGGAGCGGCAGGCTCGACCGCGCGGGCGCCTGGGTGGGCGTCGGGCTCGTGCCGGGCGCCGGAGCGGTCGGCGCCGCCGGGTACCACGTCCGGCTCGATGGCGATTCGGGCGAACCGTTCGGTGCCGCATTCGGATTCCCGAACAGGGGGCCGAGCAGTTCGGGGAACGGAATCGGCGGAAGGTTCGGATCCGGGCGCAGCGTGGGCTGCGTGGGTGTGATCACCTGCGTGGACGACGGCCCGCCGGTCGTGCTCTGCGGTCCGCGTTCCGTGGTCGTCGGTGCGATGCCGGTGTTGTCCGGCGTGCGGTTGTGCGGCGTGGCGGCAGCCGTGGTCGCGGGCGGCGCCGATGTCGGGTTGGGCAGTTGCGACGCGCTGCTCGTGGTCCCCGCGGGAGAGACCTCGTCATCCGAGGTCGGCGCGAACGTCTTGACCCCGTAGCCGACGATCAGTCCGACGACCACGATCGCACCGGCGAGCGTGCCGAACACCTTGGTTACCGTCCCCGCGGGCGCGTCGCCGCCGAGCCCGGCGACCGGGAACACCGACGGCTGCATCGAATCGGCGACCAGCGCCGCGCCTTTGGCGGTCACCGCCTCGGGATCCGGCACGGTGAACACGGGGATGTCCAGGGCGGCGGTGAGCGTATCGAGCACCGCGGGGATGTTGGCGCCGCCGCCGATGACCGTGACCGCCTGCGGCTGCCTGGGCGCCCGGGCGAACGACATCGTGACGAACCGCGCCAGGTCGCGCAGCAGGTCGGCGATCAACTCTTCGAAGTCGGCCCTGGTCAGCTTCAGCGGACGACCGGCGACGTGGTCGATGGTGACCGCGGGCGCGATGGACAGGTGCTCCTTGGCCGCGCGGCCCCGGTTGGTGAGCATGCCGCGGTTCGGGCGGGTACCGCGCCGGGCGAAGTGCAGGTCCACCAGATGGTGGTAGATGAGATCGTCGATCGCCTTGCCGCTGACGGTCGCGGTGCGATCGGAACGGAGCAGGGAGCCGTCGGCGCGGTCGGCGACGGTGACGCCGAGCCCGGAGGCGCCGAGATCGACGATGGCGACCGTGTCGTAGCGGTCCAGCAGGCCGGTGTGCCGCAGGTAGGTCAGCGCGGCGGTGCCCTCCGGGATCAGCCGCAGGTCGCGCTGTTTTCCGGTGGCCGAGCGGATGATCTGGGCCTGCTCCTTGGTGCGGTAGGCGACCGCGACGCTGGTGGGCGGGTGACCCGTCGCCGGCTCGAAGTCGCGTGGCCCGCCCGCGTAACGGCCGCCGACCGGGCGGATGATCTCGCGTGGCGGCTGCGTGGTCGGCAGCTGGGTCGTCATCAGCTCGATCGAGGACGACACCAGGTCACCGAGATCGGAATGAGCCGCGTCGGCGGACACGACGCGGTAATCGAAGCTCTGCGTGCCGTTCGGCGCGGTGGAGACCAACGCCGAGCACACGACCTCTGCCCCGGCCGAGATGCCGAGGGATGTTCGCATGTTCACCTCCCTTCGAGCGGATGGTCATGGTGTCGCCGACCATCTCGAATGGACTGCCGGACCGCCGTATGGATGACGCGCGACCCGGACCGGGAAACGAACCGGCCCCTCGTCCGGGTGGGTCGCGGGGACCGGCCATGGATCACGTGTGTCTTGCTCTCTGGTGAAGCTGGTGGTGCAACGATCGTGCTGCGGCGCTGCGGGTTCGGCGACGCTGTGGTACCTCTGTGCCGCCTGGCCGCCGCTCGGAGGAGCGACGAACCGGCGGCCGGACCGCAACCGTCGTCAATAGTGTCACAATCCGTTATCCGAACGTTACTGTTTTCCCGAACTTATAGCCAAGCTCGCAGTGTCGCCGGGCGCGCCGCGCAAAGTTGGCACCGCCCAGCCTTGAGCGCTGGCACTCTCATGTATAGAGTGCTAGTCGGCACTGTGTGTAGTGCTTGTGCCAGCAGCTTGACCACTGGGCAGGGGTCCCGGCACCCGCGACGACGGGGCTATGCGCAGGGTCAGCATCGTGACCAACCGACGAGTTCGGAGCGACGAGTTCCGGACGACCGAATCCCCTGAAAGTGGAGGGCTCAACGTGGCGAGCGTGAACATCAAGCCGCTCGAGGACAAGATCCTCGTCCAGGCCAACGAGGCCGAGACGACGACGGCCTCCGGCCTGGTCATCCCTGACACGGCGAAGGAGAAGCCGCAGGAGGGCACCGTTGTCGCCGTCGGTCCCGGCCGGTGGGACGACGAGGGCGAGAAGCGCATCCCGCTGGATGTCCAGGAGGGTGACACCGTCATCTACAGCAAGTACGGCGGCACCGAGATCAAGTACCAGGGCGAGGAGTACCTCATCCTGTCGGCGCGCGACGTGCTGGCCGTCGTCACCAAGTAGCCGATCAGGCACGCATGCGTTCCGCCCCGGTGTCTTTCGTGACCCGGGGCGGAGTGCGTTCGGCGCCGACACCACGGCACTGAAACACGCGGTGCGAGCGACGGGCCCTGAGGCGGCAGCCTGCGTGACGACGGGACCCGGGAGCGCCGCAATCCACTACAGGAGCGAATCCCCATGGCAAAGCAGATCGAGTTCGACGAGAAGGCTCGCCGGGCTCTGGAACGCGGCGTCGACAAGCTCGCCGACGCCGTGAAGGTCACCCTGGGCCCGCGCGGACGGCACGTCGTACTCGCGAAGTCCTTCGGCGGCCCGACCGTCACCAACGACGGCGTCACCATCGCGCGCGACATCGAGCTGGAAGACCCGTTCGAGAACCTCGGCGCGCAGCTGGTCAAGAGCGTCGCCACCAAGACCAACGACGTCGCGGGCGACGGCACCACCACCGCCACCGTGCTGGCCCAGGCGCTGGTCCGCGCCGGGCTGAAGAACGTTGCGGCCGGGGCGAACCCGATCGTGGTCGGCTCCGGCATCGCCAAGGCCGCCGACGCGGTCTCCGAGGCGCTGCTCGCGCTGGCCACCCCGGTCTCCGGCGAGCAGGCCATCGCGCAGGTCGCGACCGTGTCCTCGCGGGACGAGGAGATCGGCGAGATGGTCGGCAAGGCGCTGACCACCGTCGGCAAGGACGGCGTCGTCACCGTCGAGGAGTCCTCGACGCTGCAGACCGAACTCGTCGTCACCGAGGGCGTGCAGTTCGACAAGGGCTACCTGTCGCCCTACTTCGTCACCGACCCCGACAGCCAGCAGGCCATCCTGGAGGACGTGTTCGTCCTGCTGCACCGCGAGAAGATCAGCTCGCTGTCGGACTTCCTGCCGCTGCTGGAGAAGATCGCCGAAAGCGGCAAGCCCGTCCTGATCATCGCCGAGGACGTCGAAGGCGAGGCGTTGTCGACCCTGGTGGTCAACGCCATCCGCAAGACGATCAAGGCCGTCGCGGTCAAGGCGCCGTTCTTCGGCGACCGCCGCAAGGCGTTCCTCGACGACTTGGCCGTGGTCACCGGCGGCACCGTGGTGAACCCCGATCTGGGCATCACCCTGCGCGAGGCAGGCCTCGACGTGCTCGGCAAGGTGCGCCGCGTCGTCGTCACCAAGGACGACACCACGATCATCGATGGCGCCGGTTCCGCGGCGGACGTGGAGGCGCGCGTCGCGCAGCTGCGCCGCGAGATCGAGGCCACCGATTCCGACTGGGATCGCGAGAAGCTGGAGGAGCGGCTGGCCAAGCTGGCAGGCGGCGTCGCGGTGATCAAGGTCGGCGCGGCCACCGAGACCGCGCTCAAGGAGCGCAAGTACCGCGTCGAGGACGCGGTGAGCGCCGCCAAGGCCGCCGTGGAAGAGGGCATCGTGCCCGGTGGCGGCACCGCGCTGGTGCAGGCGAGCAGCAAGCTCGTCGAGCTGCGCGATTCGCTGTCCGGTGACGAGGCCGTCGGCGTCGAGGTGGTCCGCACCGCGCTGCGTGCGCCGCTGTACTGGATCGCCACCAACGCGGGCCTGGACGGCGCCGTGGTGGTCAGCAAGGTCGCCGAGGGCAAGGACGGCTTCAACGCCGCCACGCTCACCTACGGCGACCTGCTCACCGACGGCGTCGTCGACCCCGTGAAGGTGACCCGTTCGGCCGTCGTCAACGCGGCGTCGGTCGCGCGCATGGTGCTCACCACCGAGAGCGCGGTGGTGGACAAGCCCGCCGAGGAGCAGAACGACCACGGCCACCACGGCCACGCGCACTGAACCCGGTTTTCTCGGGACAACGCACGGACAAGGCCCCCGAACCACGCGGTTCGGGGGCCTTGCCGTACGCGGCCTCGACTACCGGTTGGACCGAGAGAGTTCCGAAGCGCGACACGCTGTCTGCCGCGGGATCGGAGGGAGGCCGCGGGAAGCTCAGGACCGCTGGGGTCGGTACGCGCGGGGCGGGAATGCCTGGCGGGACGCCGGATTCAGCTGGCGACCGGTGGCTGCTCGGCGGCGATGGCCGCGAGTAGGCGAGCACGCAGCGACGGCGGCGGAGTGGCCGCCGTGGCTGTGGCGAGAACGGCGAGCGCTTCTTTCGTGTCTCTGACTTCCTGGATGAACTCCGCGCGTAGCACGGGGTCCTCGCTGTCGAACAGCTCCTGCACTTCCTGATGGTCTTCGTCGTCGATCGATCCGAGCGCGACGGTGTGCGCGAGATCGATACGGCGTTCGTTCATCTCACGTCACCCCCAAACTTTTCTTCAGTCGTGTCAATCCGTCCCGAATCCGGGACTTAACCGTAGGTAACCCTACGTCGAGGTAGGTGGCTACCTCCGCATAGGTGCGTCCGCCGTAGTAGGCGAGCGAGATGGCTTCCCGCTGGGTTTCGGTGAGTGTGGCCAGACCGGCCAGGACGGCCTGTTGTTCGAGCCTGCGCTCGACCTCTTCGGTGACCTCGTCGAATTCGTTGCCGAGCACCCGGATCCCGTACGCGACCTCGCGCTGGGTGTGGGCTTGCTCGGCGCGGACCCGGTCCACGGCGCGCCGGTGGGCGAGCGTCATCAACCAGGTGACCGCGGAACCTTTCGCCGGGTCGAAACTCGATGCCATACGCCAGACCTGCAGATAGACCTCTTGCGTGGTCTCCTCCGCGTAGCCCGGATCGTGCAGAACGCGCAAAACCAAACCGAAGACGCGCGCACACGTCCGGTCGTACAACTCGGCGAATGCTTCCTGGTCGGCTCGACCGCATCGATGCAAAAGCGCGGCGAGCTCGATACTTTCGGCTGCGCGTGCCGTAACCGCAGAATCCACCGTGGGTGGGAAGGCTGCTCTTCGGAACGAGTCGCCCTCTGCGGCCGACGGCCGCGTTGTCACAACGCTCCATTCTGTGTCATCGGTCACTACCGTAGCGCGCCGCTATGACCTCCCTTCGGGTGGGGTGGCCACAAGGCTCGTCGTGGACTGGCGCCGCGTTGCGGAAAGCGCCGATACGCCGGACATCTCGGGAGCGACACGCCGTGACACGCCGAACCGTCGCACCGTGCCGGAACGCCGGGTGCACGGCCTCCGGCCTCGCTCGGCGGCCGGCCGATCGATGGTGACGATCGGAACCCACGCGCCGACCTTCGGCGCGGAACCGGTCACCGTGTCATGTGAGCGGCTCGGCCGAAGCATGTTGCAGTGGCCCGTTGTTTGCTAGGAATTCGACGCCCGGCGGCGTGCGGATGGGAGGGGATTGATTCAGACGGCCATGCGGCGGCGGCTGCGCCGCGCGTGCATCTCGCGCTCGGTCTCCGACATGCCGCCCCAGATGCCGTAGGGCTCGCTGACTTTCAGCGCGTGCGCGCGGCACTGCATGAGCACCGGGCAGGTGCGGCAGATCTCCTTGGCGCGCATCTCACGGGCCGTGCGGGCCCGGCCACGCTCACCATCGGGATGGAAGAACACCGCGGAATCCTGCCCGCGGCACGATCCTCGCATCTGCCAATCCCAGACATCGGCGTTGGGTCCCGGGAGGTGGGTCGGCATGGGCATGGTGAACTCCTCGTGGTGCGAGCTCGTCAGCGTTGTCGAGCAGTTGTTCTGCAACAGTTGTGGGCCACGACGCCGTGTCGGCGGGGGTACCCGGGGGGCTCGCCCTTCGTGGTCGCTGCAATTTCGCGCGGCGCCGTCCGTGGCGATGAGCTACGTTAGGTCCAGCCGCGAAATTCCGTCAATAGTTCGGCGCAGCACTTTTCCAAATCTCGCGCTGCCAAATTTAACCTCCGAACTGTTTACTTTTCGTGCTGGTTCCGGCGATACTGTTCGGTTGGCCGGAGGTCCGTGGCTGCCGCATGTGCCGCAACTGATCCAATTTCCGCTGGTAGAGGCGATTTCATGGTCGTAGCGCCGACGCGACGCCGATCTCGTGCCGATGATGTCGGTCACTGCCGCGGCCGAGGGGGTTCGTGGGGTGTGGATCCGAAGATGGCGGTAACGGGGCGGGCAGGTTAATTACGCGAAACACGCATGAATTCCCGGCGTGGCCGCTCGGCGATAGCCAGGACGAGATTTACCTAATGGCAACATCCGCTCGGCGACGGAAATCCCGAGTGTCGCCGGTCGGCCGTCGCTCACCTTTCCTCGCCGGAGCCCGGGTGCCGCACGGGATAGAGTGCGCCCGTGTTCGCGCCCGCTCCGCTCGGAGATCCTCACCTCGCGGTCCTCGCCGAGGCCGCCTTCGGCGCCGCTCCGGGTCGCGCCGCCGCCGACCTTCCGTCCGCGTCGGACGCACTCGGCCGGTGGTATCGCGCTGTGGCTCTCGGCGGCCAGGGCCGTTATGCGGCGGCGCGCGCCGAATTGCGAAGGGTATGCAACCACAGCAACGACCCCGTACTCCTCTCACTGGCGGGAAGTACCGAGGGTTCTTTTCTTCGGCAGCTCGGCTGGCATGAGCGCGCCGCGGCGTTCGACGGGCGGGCGGCCGCGTTGATCCTCACCGCCGGCGCCGGAGCGGAGCCGGACAGCGCCGAGGAGTTCGGCGGCTACCGTCCCAGCCGCGCCGACGCGATCTGCGACGCGCTCACCGGACTCGCCGCCGACGCGCTCGGAACCGGGCGCCTCGCGCTGGCCGACCGCTTGCTGCGGCGCAGCGCGTCGGCGGCACAGCAGTATCGGGCCGGTTGGCGTCCCGCGATCCGCTTGCGCTGGGTGTCCGCGGAAACGGCGCTGGCGGCAGGCGATTTCGAGGTGGCGGCGGCGCACGCGGCGGCCGCGCTGGAGCTGGCCGAGCGATCCCCGTCGGTGCGCCACCGGGTCAAGTCACGCTTGCTGGTCGCCGCCGCCGACGTGGCGCTCGACGCGCGGGGAAGATCGGGCGTCTCGGCCGAGGATGTCGCCGAGCAGTGCCGCGAGCACGGCCTGCTGCCGTTGCGCTGGGCTTGTGCCATGCTCCGCGCCGGATCGGGCGCGCGGGACGCGGCGGCGGAGGCGGCCGAATGTGCCGCGGCCATCGCCCGCTCCGGCGGCGTGTTGCGCCCCATGGCGGGGTGGTAGGTGATCACGGAGTCCACCGTGTTGACCAGTTCCGGCCAACGGGTCGCTATTGTTAGATCCGTTCCGCCCCTTCGGTGGAAGCATTGGTCGTCACCTGACCATGCCACTTTGTAACGCCGGGAATATCTCTGACGATGACGCACACGGGCGAAGAGTTGGACCTCGCCGTCGCTGCCGCTGCGCAGGGCGACAGATCCGCTTTAGCTCAGGTACTGGAGATGATCCGCCCGCTGGTGGTGCGCTACTGCCGCGCGCGGATCGGAGCCGCGGAGCGTGGGCAGCTCTCCGCGGACGACGTTGCGCAGGAGGTTTGCCTGGCTGTGATGACAGCCTTGCCCAGGTATCAAGACCAGGGCAGGCCCTTCATGGCCTTTGTTTACGGAATCGCTTCGCACAAGGTCGCCGACGCGCATCGCAACGCCGCCCGTAACAAGGCGGAGGCGATGGCCGAAGTACCAGATGTCATATCCACCGACCAGGGACCGGAACAACGAGCTCTCGAGTCCGAGACGAGCAGGCAGATGAACCGTCTGCTCGCGACGCTTCCCGAGAAGCATCGAGAGATCTTGATCCTGCGCTTGGTCATGGGTTTGTCAGCGGAAGAAACCGCGGTCGCCGTGGGCAGTACGGCGGGCGCGGTACGGGTCGCCCAACACAGGGCACTCGCGAAACTCAAGTCACAAGTGGCGAGGGCAGGTGAAATGTATGGCTAGGGATGGCGAGCGCGGTCGGGGTGACTGGAAGGCGCGGCTTGGATCGCGGAACAGCGGTCCCTACGCCGAGGCGTCCGGTGACACCGGCCCGGTCGACATCGCCGCGGTACGCCGCGACGATGCTCTGATCGATGCCATCGCCAGCGATGGTCCGGTGCACACCGACAGCGCCGAGGAGTATCAGCTCGCGACGTTGCTCGCGGACTGGCGAGCGGAGTTGATCGCGCCTCCAATGCCGGCCGAGCCGGACCTGGACGCGATCGTGGCCGCGGTCAACCAGGAGATCGGCGCGCGGCAGGTTCGCATCGGGGCGCACGGCGGCGGCGGGCGACTGCGGCTACTACGTCCGATCATGGGCACGGCGGCCGCGCTGGCCCTGGTCATCGGCGGCATGACGGCGTTCTCGTACAACGCCGAGCCGGGCGATCCGCTGTGGCGGGTCAAAGAGGTCGTGTTCAGCGAACAGGCCCAGACGACCGTGGTCCAGCGGGCGGGCGACGACCTGAACGAGGCTTCCACGCTGGTCACTCAGAACCCGACGCAGGCCAAGGTGCGCCTGGAGCGGGCCAAGGAGAATGCCGCGCAGGTCAGCGATCCGGACAAGCGCGCCGAGCTGATGACCGAGTGGGAACAGTTGCTCGCGAAGCTGCGCGAGGTCAATCCGGAGTTGGCCGATCAGCTGGGTGCGACGGTGCCCAAGACCACCGACCCGCGTGCCACCCCGGGCAACGCGACCACGAAGCCCAGCCCGACGCCAGGTAGCGGGACCTCGACGATCGTGCAGCAGCCCGGTCAGCCGACGAACAAGCCTTCGCCCTCGGCCGACGCCACCGCGCCCAATGGTGGTGGAACGTCGAACAGCGGCGGAACGACGAACGGCGGTGGCGCGCCGACCACGGTGCCGCCGGTGACGACACCGCCGCCCGTGACCACCCAGCCGCCGGCCACCGTGGAACCGACGGCTCCGCAGGAGCCGCCGGTCACCGAGGTCAAGCCCCCTGCGGGCGGACCTACGGGAGACACCGGTAATCCGACGGCGCCGCAGCAGCAGCCGCCGACAGCTCCGGCGCCGGGCAACACCAATACCCACAACAGCAACAATCAGCCGCCGCCGACGTTCAGCGTCCCCGGCATCCCCAACCCGGGCTCGTTCGTGCCGCCCGGCCGCTGACAGAAGAAAACGGTCCAGGCAAGAACCGATCGCCAGCCAGGCGGTCGGCTTTTTGTCTTTCCGGGAGAAGTCGGTCCAGCCAACGGCTGACCATAGGGTGGTAACTCATGGGCGTGCCCGCCCGCGACGGAACCTCGCGGTGCGTCTGCCGAAGTGATCGTGTGCGTCGAAAATCACAGCGGCAAAGGCGAGGTACGCGAGCCTCGAAAGGCCCGCGTGCGGTTCGATCGAGCCCGAATCAGCCGTCGAATCCGTCGAACCCGTCGCCGTGGAAGGCCTCGTTCATCGACGCGTCCGCGTAGCCCCGGCAGTAGTCCCAGGTGACGTACGCTTCCGGCGTC
This sequence comes from Nocardia sp. NPDC004168, assembly GCF_040610355.1. Taxonomy (NCBI): domain Bacteria; kingdom Bacillati; phylum Actinomycetota; class Actinomycetes; order Mycobacteriales; family Nocardiaceae; genus Nocardia; species Nocardia sp. NPDC004168. Next base: position 242,914 of record NZ_JBEXME010000009.1, read on the forward strand.
GGGTCGTAGGCGGGCTCGTGCGGGCGGACCGTGCCGTCGACCAGCAACTGAAGCAAGTTGGCGCGCAACATGTCCCAGTCGTGGTAGTGGTCCTGCCTACAGTCTTCGCAGCTGACCACGAGTCCGCGGATGCCGCGGTGGGCCAGCAGTGCCTCGTACACCGCGAGGTCGGCGAGATCCTCCTCGACCGCAAGGCGCTCGTGGGGATCCAGCGGTTCGCCGGGCTCGATGGCATCGAGCGCGGCGGACGGGTCGGAGGGGTCTCCGGCGAACGGATCCGGCGGCAAGCCAGGTGGTAGATGGTCACGCACATCCCCACGGTACGCAGAACAGGGTGGTCTGCGCCAGCTATGCGGCCTGCCAGTTTCGGTGGTGGGCTCACTTCGTCGGCGAGTTCACCGGACAGATACGATGGAGCACAGGCTACGGCGGGTCCCGATCGCACCGCCGCCGAACCACGTCCATCCCATCAGCCGTCACGGCGCCGGTGACACCGGCGCCGGTCGCTATCGACGTCCAGGAGGGGTCGATCCGAATGAGTAATCCCGTATCGGGCGAACGAATCGCAGTCCGCCCTCCTACGGGTGGCGACGATCCGAACAAGATCGCCATGCTCGGCCTCACGTTCGACGATGTGCTGCTGCTGCCTGCCGCCTCGGATCTCATCCCCAGTTCTGTGGAAACCTCCAGCGTGCTGACCAGGGAGATCCGCCTGCGCACGCCGTTGGTCAGCTCGGCCATGGACACGGTCACCGAGGCGCGGATGGCCATCGCGATGGCGCGCGCGGGCGGCATGGGCGTGTTGCACCGCAACCTCTCGACGGCCGACCAGGCCGCCCAGGTGGAGACGGTCAAGCGGTCCGAGGCCGGTATGGTCACCGACCCGGTGACCTGTCGTCCGACCGACACTCTCGCCGAGGTCGACGCGATGTGCGCCAGGTTCCGCATCTCGGGTCTTCCCGTGGTGGACGAGACCGGTGCGCTTGTGGGCATCATCACCAATCGCGACATGCGTTTCGAGGTGGATCAGAACCGCCGCGTCGCCGACGTCATGACCAAAGCCCCCTTGATCACCGCGCAGGAGGGCGTCACCGCGGAAGCCGCGCTCGGACTGCTGCGCAGGCACAAGGTGGAGAAGCTGCCGATCGTCGACGGCAACGGGCGCCTGCGCGGCCTGATCACCGTCAAGGACTTCGTCAAGACCGACCAGTACCCCAACGCCACCAAGGACCGTGACGGCCGCCTGCTGGTCGGCGCCGCGGTCGGTGTCGGCGAGGACGCCTGGTCGCGGGCCATGACACTGGCCGACGCGGGCGTCGACGTGCTCGTGGTGGACACCGCGCACGGTCACCAGGTGCAGGTGCTGCAGATGGTGACCAAGGTCAAGGCCGAGGTCGGCGACCGGATCCAGGTGGTCGGCGGCAACGTGGCCACCCGCCAGGGCGCGGCCGCGCTCGTCGAGGCGGGCGCGGACGCGGTCAAGGTGGGCGTGGGCCCCGGCTCGATCTGCACCACCCGCGTGGTCGCCGGTGTCGGCGCGCCGCAGATCACCGCGATCCTGGAGGCGGTCGCCGTGTGCAAGCCGGCAGGTGTCCCGGTGATCGCCGATGGCGGCATCCAGTTCTCCGGCGACATCGCCAAGGCCATCGCGGCGGGCGCGTCCACGGTGATGCTCGGGTCGCTGCTCGCGGGCACGGCCGAGTCGCCGGGCGAGCTGATCCTGGTCGGCGGTAAGCAGTTCAAGAGCTATCGCGGTATGGGCTCGCTGGGCGCCATGCAGGGCCGCGGCCAGGCGAAGTCGTTCTCCAAGGACCGTTATTTCCAGGACGACGTGCTCGCCGAGGACAAGCTGGTCCCCGAGGGCATCGAGGGCAGAGTGCCGTTCCGCGGCCCGGTCAACCAGGTGATCCACCAGTTGGTCGGCGGTCTGCGCGCGGCCATGGGCTACACCGGCTCGCAGTCGATCGCGCATCTGCAGGAAGCCCAGTTCGTGCAGATCACCGCGGCGGGTCTCAAGGAGAGCCACCCGCACGACATCACCATGACCGTCGAGGCCCCTAACTACACCGGACGGGGTTAGCCCACTAGGTTCATGTACAGGACCAACCGGTCCGTGCATGATGGAGCTTGCCCACCGGCTGTGGCGGTGAGCGACCTGCGGCGAGTTGGCGGTTTTGTGCTGCCCACTTGCCCCCACAAGTAACCACTGGAGGCGCGAGTCTTACGAGCGCCCGTTCGCGGCCCGGCTCGCGTTCCAGCGGTCGAAGCGCATGCCACCACGCCCGCGTTGGCCACCACGACATCGATCCGTCCGAACCGCTCGCGCACCC